>JAPLGK010000072.1 GCA_026390195.1 Caldisericota bacterium | reverse complement strand
TGGCGGGATTCTTCATACGGTAGCGATGGAACGTCGCGCGTCGCGTGTCGTCAAGGTAGGGTCCGTGATCATGGGTGGTGACCACCCCGTAGTCGTGCAGACGATGACCAAGACGGATACCCGTGACGTCGCGTCGACCGTGCGCCAGATCCATGAGCTGCAACTTCGTGGATGTGAACTTGTTCGCCTCGCAGTGAAGGATATGGAAGCGGCCCGGGCCCTGCGGACCATCAGGAAAGAGGTGGCGGTGCCGCTGGTTGCGGACATCCACTTCGACCCACGACTTGCCTTGGCTTCCATCGAAGCCGGTGTCGACAAGATCCGCCTGAACCCGTCCAACATCAAGGACCCAGCGATGGTGCGCGAGGTCGCCAGGACCGCCAAGTCGGCGTCTGTCCCCATCCGTGTCGGCGCAAATCTGGGGTCGATGGACCCTGGGCTCACGCGTTCAGAGAGGGCCCATGCCCTCGCTGAAGAAGCGCTGCGAGAAGCGCGGCTTCTGGAGGAAGCGGACTTCCATGACATTGTGGTCTCCGTCAAGAGCAGCGACGTCCGCGAGATGGTGGAAGCCGTGCGCATCGTTGCGGGGTGCAGCGACTATCCTCTTCATCTTGGGGTCACGGAGGCAGGACCACTGAGACAGTCGCTTGTCAAGAGCAGCGCCGGCATCGGCTCCTTGCTTCTCGACGGCATCGGCGATACAATCCGGTACTCTATCAGCGGCGACCCGGGTCTGGAGGTCGACGCCGCATGGACGCTGCTTGCGGGACTAGACTTGCGAAGACATGGCGCACAGATTGTGTCGTGCCCGACATGCGGCCGTTGTGAAGTCCCCGACATCCTGTCCCTTGTAGCTCAGCTCGAGGAACGGCTGGATGAGATCGTAAAGCCAGTGACCATCGCGCTCATGGGTTGTGTCGTCAACGGTGTCGGTGAGGGAAAGACCGCCGACGTCGGTATTGCCTGCGGCCGCGACCAAGGCATCCTGTTTGTGCGCGGGGAACCCGTCCGCAACGTCGAGCCCTCCAGCTTCATCGACACGCTTATCGCCGAAGCCAACAAGCTGTAGTTCATTCCACGCTTCTTCTCTATGGGTCTGTGAGCGTGCGCCGCAATGCGATGAAGCATGAAATAGAGACGACCCCTAAGCAAGAGCAACGCTGAGGGGTCGTGGTCTTGAAGTGAAGAACCGGCTATAGAGCCAGAGCTTTCTGTAAGCGTTCTCGAATGGAGGATGGTTCCAGCATCAGGAACAGCTTGACAATCTGCGGTCCGTCCTTGGAGCCAAACAGCGCAACACGGATGGGACTGTAGAGCTTCTTGGCCGGGAGTGGAATCTGGTTGCGAAGGTCTTCCACCCACGAGCTCATTGCGTCATCCCCCTGGCCGAACGGGATCGCGTCGAAGTGCTCCAGAAGGTACTGCAGGACCTGTTTTGCCTCAGGCGAGTTGATGACTTCCTGTGACTTCTCGTCCGTGATGACGACGTCTAGCTGGACGATGTTGCGAGCCAGCCGGAAGAGGTCCGGCAGGACCTGCGCGTTGCCCTTGGTGAGGTCGATGGCGGCCAGCGTCTTGTCCTCACGGAGTCCTCCGAATGTTGCAGCATACTGTTCGGCGAAGTCTTCCTTGAGGATTGTCAGAATGTCCGCGGCATCTTTCCTGCCAAGGTACATGTGGTTCATCCATGTCAGCTTCTTCTTGTCGAAGACGGCGCCGGACTTGCCCACGCCCTCGAGCGAGAACTCCGTGACTAGCTCGTCCACGGTGAAGAACTCACGGTCGTCCTTTGGAGACCATCCCAGGAGCACGAGGTAGTTGATCAGTGCCTCGGGCAGGTATCCTTCAAGGCGGTACTCGCCGACTGAGACGGCGCCGTGTCGCTTCGAGAGCTTGCTGTGGTCTGGAGCGAGGATGAGTGAGACGTGGGCAAACTGGGGGACCTCGAAGCTGAGTGCCCGATAGATGAAGATCTGGCGCGGCGTATTGGACAAGTGCTCTTCTGCCCGGATGATGTGCGTGATATGCATCAGCGCGTCGTCGATGACGGTCGCGAAGTTGTAGATGGGAATACCATTTTGGCGGGCAATGACAAAGTCATCGAATTCCTCTGTCTTGAACTGCACGTCGCCTCGAATGAGGTCGTGGACGACGACATCTTCCTGTGGAATGCGGAGGCGGATCGCATATGGCTTGCCTTCCGCGACGTTCTTCGCGACCTGTTCAGCGCTCAGGTGGGCGCAGGCGCCGCCGTATCGATAGATGCGGTGTTCTGCTTCCGCTTTGCCGCGTTCGGCTTCGAGCTCATCCTTGGTGCAGAAACACCGGTACGCCTTGTCCTCATCAAGCAGCTGCTGGATGTACGCATCGTAGAGAGGTTTGCGCTCAGTCTCGCGATACGGGCCGAGGGTGCCACCTTTCAGAAAGCCTTCATCCCAATCCAGGCCCAGCCAGCGAATGTCGGCGAGCATCGAATCGATATTCTCCTCGGTCGACCGTTCGAGATCGGTGTCGTCGAGGCGCATGATGAAGGTTCCGCCTTCATGTCTGGCATACAGGTAGTTGAAAATCGCTGTCCGGGCATTGCCGACATGGATGTGCCCGGTGGGGCTCGGTGCGTAGCGTACTCTGACCATGGCTACCTCCATAACTGATTCTCACACATTTTATGGTCATGAACCCAAAATGCAATGATGAAGCTGTCACCGGGCTTCTTGCATAGCTCGTCTCCAGCATTCCCGCGCAGGCGGGAATCCAGTCCTGCTAAGGTGTACGTACCAACAGCGGCGTGTTTTACCAGCTGACCCCATGGTGATATACTAACCTTATGGATACAAAACTGATTGCCATCACGACAGCTTCGGATGAAATGGAAGCAACCATGATTGTCGGGCTGTTTGCTGCTGCCGGGATTCCAGCCATGGCCAAGCGATCGGTCAAGGACGGGTACGGCACTGTCTACCAGGGTCCCTTCGGGTCATTCGACATCCTCGTAGACGAAGAGAACGTCGCAGCTGCCCAAACAGTGCTCGACGCCGAGGACGTGCCCGCCGAACTGGACGAGAAGCCCGACATCCCTGCGGACTGAGTGTGTCTCGGCCCCAGCGATTGCCCGTCCGACTTAGGGTGCTGTGGGTGCCGCCGAGGGGCCGGCTGGCGGTGCAACGACTGCAAAGCCTCCCTTCTGAATCATCCAGGACGGGTCGTTGGGCGAACTCATGTAAAACCTGATGGGTACGTTCAGTACGTCAGTCCCGGTCTTCCCTCCCAGGAACGGCAGTTCAAGCGGGCCTCCAAGCGAGACGACTCCCGGGTAGCGCTCGATAGTGTCCACGAACGTAAGAAACTGCCCCCATGTCCCTTTGGCTGTCAGGATGAAGGTCGCCACTTTGAGGTTGGGCGGGTACCCCGGACCGGCTGTCGTCACAGGGGCGAAGTCCTGAAATGCCAGATTGGCCCACACAAGCCCGGACGAGCGCGCCAGACTATCCATCTTCTCAACAAATGCGACCAAGTCCTTGTCAGTCCCGACCCGTGCACCAGAGGCCTCACGCTCGGTCAGTGTCTTGGTGTCCTGCGCTATTTGCGTGCGCAGGGCCTGTATGGCCTCCAGCTTCTGGTTTTCTTGCGCGAGTTCCACCGTCTCGACGGAGAGCTTGTGCGTCAGGGTCAGTGAGCGGGACCCCTGCACACCCATGAAGACCAGGGCGGCGATGCTCTCGATGATGACGGTGATCAGGAGGACGTTGCCGACTGCCACCCGGCGTTTCATGACTGGCCTCCTTTCGTGGTCCGGAATTCGCAGCGGAATCTGTATCCTTCCTGCGCTTGAGCCGACTTGAAGGTGCCAGCCTGCATGAGGTCTGTCGACGTCCATGAGCGGAGCAGCGTGTCGATGGCGGCGTATGCCGTCGCCGTCCCCTCCACGATAAGGCCGTCACCTGCGATGGAGGCATGCGTGATGGTCACTCCGGGCGGAATCGCGTTTGCCAGCGTCCGGAAGTCAGCGGCCGTGAAATCGCTGCGCGTGAGCGCTTGCGTGCTGGCGAGGGCTCCCAGTTGGGCCGTCAGGTCCGTCGCCTGCGCCTGCAGCGTCTCAAGCTCCTGTGTCTGCTGTCTGAGCGTGGTCAGGTTTGCCGTCGCCGCAGTTTCCTGCCGGCTGATGCCGGCAACGCCGGCTGTCAGGGAATGCCAGGTGACGCCCAATGCTGCGTTGGCCAGAACAAACAGGACAAGCGCTGCCACCCATCTGCGGCTCCTCTCGGCATGTTGAGCGACAAGGTGTGCCAGAAGGTTGTTGCACGCATGGGCGCTGGTGGGGGAGAAGGCCAGGATGGCCGCCCCGGCAGCCACACTGGAAGCGCCGTCTTTCCGTGAAGTGATCGTGTGGATAGGGCGGTTGATGCGCAGGGCAAGTTCCTGAACCTTCTCGGTGGGCATTTGTCCCTCCGCGGAGATGTACAGGTCGCCAGGTTCCGCCGATAGCTCCTGCTCGAAGAACGAGAGTGCCGACTTGATGCGGGAACCCAGCAGCGCGACCGAGACATCGCTGGCCAGCTCTGACTGTCCCATGTCGATCGTGCTGCTGGCCTCAATGGTGCGTTCGGCGATCCCCAGGCGGGTCATGGCGCGCGACATGACCGCAACACACGGCCTGTGGGTCACGTCCACTCCGGTGAACTCTGCCAGCGCACGCGCCGTGGACTGCAGGGAGTCGCCCACCAACGCGATGGACAGCCTTGCCCTGCGCACAGCCTTGCGGTACCCGGTAAGCACGTCGCGCTTCACCGAGCTGGTGTAGACGGCCAACTGCACACCTACGGGGGTGGACGTGTAGTCGAACAGGAAGTCCGCACCCCTGTACGCGGCGTAACGCGACAATTCGTTGCGGATGACACTGGTCAATTCCTGGGGTTTCATGGGAGGGACGCGCAGCAGGCGTGACACATACGCTGTCTCGGGCAGAATGAGGCTGACTGGCCCTCGGATGCTCTCGGCGCGTTTGAGCGTCCGCAAAGCTCCAGCAAGCTGGCCAACATCCAGGCAGGCTCCACTGTCGGGGTCGACAACGCCCTCGGCAAGCGGCGCCCGCACGCTGTGCGCGACGGCGAATCCCTCGCCTACGCGCTCGACGAGAACTGCGGCAATGCACGTCTCCGTGACCTGAATGCCCCACAGCTGTCGTTTCATCGGTTGCTCCTCTGCTTCTATGTTCCTGTCTAATTGACTAGTCTAGCGAGGAGAGTGGTTTTGCCAAGTGGCGGGCTGTATCACCTCAGATCGGCCCGAACAGAATCGAGGCACGTGCATGCCTAGCATCCTCTGATGCGTCATTGCCGAGTATGCGGGAAACCAGCCGTGGGTTCAGCTCTGCGGCAGCGATGCAGGGAATTGCGACTCGGTACTACACCACCTGACACAACAGAACAGGCCCGCTTCGGCGGGCCTGTTCTGTTGGCTGAAGGGCAGACTTCTAGTAGGTGGACCAGGCAGCACCGCCAGCGACAGGGTCGATGGCGGTGCTGTTGATGACGACCTTTCCCAAGAGGTGATCATACTCCCATCCACCGGCGGTAGTCAGAGCGGGGGTCCATGCGCCACCGGACCATGCGCCAGCGACCACGATGATTACTGGCCCGCTGCCGGTGTCAACGCCGGGGACGGCGCCGTCTGCGAAAATGGTGCCGTCAAGAGTTGCTGGGAACACTCCTTTGTTCTTGGCATAGCTGATGGCGAGCGCGGAGCGCACGGTGCCCAGCTGGGACTTGGCCGCGGCCGAGCGTGCTTCGTCGACCATACCCTGATACTTCGGAATCGCGACGACGGCAAGAATGCCGAGAATGGCGATGACGATCGCAAGTTCGACAAGCGTAAACCCTTTCCTCCTTGTCCTCATGGTTCCTCCCTTTCCTGGTTTTGCAGACGAATGCATATAGATAGGATACGAATATCACATGTGTGTGCCTGTCATGTGCCACCTCGGACCCAAAAGGTCACTATCTACCTGCTCATGAGCTGGGCCATGCTGAACATGGGCAGATACATGGCCAGCGCGATGAATCCGACCACGATACCCAGGACAACGATCATCGCGGGTTCCAACTGGCTGGATAAACGTTTGATGCGGTGGTCGAGGTCCTCGTCCCAGAAGAAGCTGAGACTCTCGAGCATTGAGTCGACGCGCCCCCCGCGCTCGCCAACGGCGGTCATCTTGGCCAGCATCGGAGGGAAGACTCTCGCGCGGGTGAATCCGTCGGACATGGGCTGGCCAGCTTCGACGTACTGCATGACAGTCGCAACGTGGTTCTCCAGCCATGCGTTCTGCAGACTGCCGCGTGCCAGGCGCAGTGCCTCCAGAACGTTGATGCCGCTGCGTTCCAGCAACGCCAGCGACCGTGTGAAGCGTGTCAGCGAACCCATATAGACAATACCGCCGATGACGGGAACACGCAGGGCAACGCGGTCCATAGATTCGTGAACAGACGCAACGTGGTACAGCGTCTTGAACACCAGGACGAGGACGACGATGCCGGCGACCAGGAACATCCAGTCGTTCCGGATGAACGCCGACAACGCCATGACGATGCGCGTGGGCACGGGCAGCTCCACTCTCGCGCTGGCGTACATGCCCACGAACTTCGGCATGATGAAGACCAGCATGAAAACGACGACACCGACGACCACCGTGAAGGCGAACTTTGGATAGGCAAGCGCGGATGCGATTTTCTGTCGTGTCTCATACTGTTTCTGCGTGTCGACCGAGAGAGCCCTCAGGATCTTGTCCAGGTTGCCACTGACCTCCGCCAGCCGGATGAGTTCGACGTAGGAGTTGGGGAAAACCGTCGGAAAGCGGGCAAAGGCCTGTGACAGGCTCGACCCTTCGCGGATGGATTTGATGGAACGGGACAGGATGCCTTTCAGGATTGTGCTGTCCGTCTGCTCACGCAGCATGTCGAGCGCAGCGACGAGTGGCAGGCCTGACTCGATGAGCATGGCAAACTGGTCGGTGAAGACGACCATTTCGCGCGCAGAGACGCGTGTTCCAAACACAGCGTTTCTGATGGAGCTTGTGGGCAAGGCGTGGTGCCTGCGAAGGGACAGGATCAGCAGACCCTGCTGAGACAGCTGGTCGGAACCGGCGATGGCGTCTGGAGCGTCCACAAGACCGCGCACCGTTGCTCCAAGCTTATCTTTGGCCTCATACTTCCAGGTTGGCATCAGTCTCCTGCGGGGACAAGGCGCCGAACTTCTTCCAACGTCGTTACGCCTTCGGCGGCGCGGATCAGCCCGGCCGTCTTCATGTCCATCATGCCTGCTTTCAGGGCTTCGTCACCGATACGCTCGGCGCTGGGGCGCTGTTCGATGAGCTGGCGCAGGGAGCGCGTGACGTCGAGCACTTCGAAGATGCCGGAGCGTCCCATGTAGCCAGAGTTGCCGCACGAGGCGCACCCGGTGCCCCGATACAGGTGAGCGCCAGGGTCCGGGAGTCCAGCGCCCACAAACAGCGCCCGGTCGACGTCTGTGGGCGCATACGTGGTCTTGCATCCGGCGCAGATGATGCGCACCAGGCGCTGCGCCACGATGCCCGCTAGTGAGGACGCTACCAGATAGGGTTCGACACCCAGTTCCATGAGGCGGATGGGAACGCTCGCGGCCTCATTGGTATGGATGGATGCCAGCACCAGGTGGCCGGTCAGCGCCGCTTCTACTGCAATGCGTGCGGTCGGCAGGTCACGGATTTCGCCGACCATGATGATGTTGGGGTCCAGCCGCAGGATGGACTTGAGTCCCGAGTCGAAGGTGAGGCCTGCCTGCAGGTTCACCTGGATCTGCACGGCGCCTTCAAGGTCGTACTCGACAGGGTCCTCGATGGTGACGATGCTATGTTCGCGGCTGTTCAACTGGTTCAGGGTTGCGTACAGTGTCGTCGTCTTGCCTGACCCGGTGGGACCGGAGACCAGAATGATGCCGTAAGGTTTGGCGATGATGCGGCGATAGGTGCTGTCCTGCGCTACCAGCATGCCCAGGCGGTCCAGCGCATAGCTGACATTCTTCTTGTCGAGGATGCGGATGGTCAGCTTCTCGCCAAAAGTTGATCCCACCGAGGAAATGCGGAAATCGAACACCAAGTCCTGATACCGGACGGAGAAGTGTCCGTCCTGCGGGCGTCGGCGTTCGGCGATATCCATGCCGGCCGTGACCTTGATGCGCGAGATGACGCCGTCGGCCAGTTCCTGCACGATGGTCGTGATGTCGTGCAGGATGCCGTCGATGCGGTACCGCACATGATAGCAGCCGGGTTGCGGGTCGATGTGGATGTCCGATGCAGAGACGTTGATGGCGTCGGAGATGATGCTGTTGGCGAACTGAATGGCAGGAGCCTCGGCGCCTGGAACCACGGGGATGACTGGGATGGTTTTGTTGCGGCGCGTCGCTATGTCGGACGCCGTCCGCTGTTCCATGTCCTTGGACCGCTGCTTCAGGCCAAAGAGCCGATTGAGCAGCTGCAGGAACTCCAGCTCGGTAGTGATGGCCACGGCGAGCCTCTTGCCGGAGCGCAATGACGCCTCCTCAAGCGCGCGTGGATTGAGAGGAGGGAGCGCAAGGACACTGAGCCGTTCGCCGTCGAGCCCATAGGGCAGGACGTGGTTGACCTTGATGAACTCCTCTGACAGCATGCTCAGGGCAGCAGGGTCGATGGAGCTTTCATCGACGTGGACGTAGGGAATGTCGAGCTGGTCCTGAAGCACCTTGCCCAGGACAGCAGGCGAGACAAATCCGCGTTCGACGCAGATCTGTCCCAGTTTGTTCCCGGTCCGTTTCTGTTCATCGAGTGCATCGGTCAGCTGCTGCCTTGTGATGATGCCGCTTTCGATCAGCAGCTCTCCCGTTTTCTTCGGCTCAGCCATCGGTCAAGGTCTCCTTTTGGGGCAGCCCGTATTGTAGCGCCACTATAGGGACTTTCAGCGGCAATGCAAGACGACCAGCGCGCCGCTGCGCTCAGGGGTTTGAGGTCACGCTCACGGCGCCTAATGGCCATGAATGGAACAGGCGAGCCACCATGACGTGCCGTCGGGCGAGCTCACTCACTGCGTTGTCCCTCCCACCGGGCAGACGACGCTGGAATCGCTCGCAAGAAACCCCTGATCCTTCAGCTCCTGCGGGGACAGCGGCGGATTCGACAAGGTAGGGTGGATATGCAGCCGCATCTCACGGATAGTCTCAGCCTCGGTAATGGCGGCGCGGACGCCGGCACAGGTAGAGTACTGTGCCTCGGTCACCATGTCCTGGTAGCGCGGGATGGCCACCACGGCAATGAGGCCAAGGATGGCGATAACGATTGCTGGTTCCACAAGGGTGAGCCGGCGTCTGTTCTTGCTCATGGCTTAGGTTACTAATAGCTAGTGTTCGATGCAAGGCGAGTTATTGCCTCACCCATTTCTTACTCGAAATCTCATCGTTGCCTCACGGATGAATCTACTCCAACACAGTAGACTGAGGAGGAACAATGGAAGAGGGTGAACAGATGAGAGGTGAGGAGATGGGGTGACCGTGAAGCAACGGCAAGCCGTCATGAAGGAGCTGCGAGGACAATACCTCCATGCACCCCCGAACGAGAAGTCGAGGATCCTGGACGAGTTCGTGGACCTGACGAATCTCAAGCGTTGGAAGGACGGTTGCTTCACGTTGTTCGAAATGACATAGAAACATAGCACAATAACGCCTAGGGGTATTGATCAAGAGGGCATTGTCCATTTTGACAAAAATCACTATAAGTATAGCTATGAGACGGAAAGGACAGGCTTTCACAGTAGTCGTTCTTATCTTTGCGCTTATTATGAGCGTTTTTGCGACAAGCATCTCCACTGCGATGCGCTCTCATGCTCTTGAGGAAACAGAAATCTATCAGAGAGAGCAGGCTCTTTACGTTGCACAGATGGGTATCAACGAGATGATCTACAATGTTAACAATGGAACGGCATACACGAACGGGCAATATATTACTGGCACTTCTCCTTCAGGTATCGGCACATACAAAGCAACTTATATCACTCCTGATAGTTCAGGCTATGGAGGAAGTGCAACCATAAGGGGCGAAGGAACTGTGGAGAAGTTTACAAGGGCAATTTATGTTTCTTTAGATAACCCGTTATTGAAACCAGTGATGGTTTATGCAAAAGCCAACGGAGATCCTACTCCGTATTACAGAATTTGGGATGGTAGCAGTTGGGGGTCAGAACTTGCTGCAAACTCTGTAGGCATCGGTGTTAGGAGCATACAGTACCTGGTGCTTAGATTTGCCCAAACAAGGAGAGAGGCAATACTAGGAATTCTCGATTCAACAGGCGCTATTACTATTCAAATTTACGATGGTACAAGTTGGAGTTCAACCATGCTTGTTGGAAATACAACTACAGCAAATGCTGGTTATAGAGGTTTTGATATTGAATATGAATCATCAGGAGATAGGGCAATAATAGTATATGGCGACAACACTTCAATGCCTAAGTACAGAATATGGAACGGAGTCTCTTTAAGCCCTGGTGTCGGACAGAATGGCTTGCCTATGACTGTTACTGTTCCCACAACAGGTATACCTCGCTGGATAGAGATGACGCCTCATCCAAGCTTGACCAGCAACGAAATTGCAATGGCTTATGCTGATTCTAACAATGACATATACGGAATGAGATGGACCGGTAGTGCCTGGGATAATATGGGAGTTTCAATCGCATGGGATGCATCAATAGCCTCATCAGCAAGACAATGTTTTGATGTTGCTTATGAAAGCTTAACAGGAAAAGCGATGTTTATCTGGGGCGATGCGACGGCAACAGACCAATACTACAGAACTTGGAACGGTACAACGCTAACATCTCCCCCCACTCTTTTGGATATTCCTGCTGCTGGAGGTGTTAGTGAATGGGTGAGATTGGCACCTCGACCCAATTCTAATGAACTGATGTACGGAGTACAAGACGCGGGATTAGATCTAAACACCCGTAAATGGTCGGGAAGCGCATGGGATACTGTTGCCCAGCACCCAGAACACGATGGCTCAACTGAAAACAGAGAAAGCAGAAATTTTGATTTAGTATATGAAACATATCCATCAAATAGTGGAGTTGCATGGCTTGTCTGGGGGGATGGAAGTTCTCTTTCACGGCGAACATGGAATGGGACTTCTTGGTCATCAATAACTTCTGTTGGTGATGATACAGCATTTGTCAAATTGATTGCAGACCCTATAACCGGAAATGTACTCAGCGCAGTTTATGGAGACATTTCAGCTGCTGCGACCTATAGGCAAATCTTTGCATCTCAATTAACAGGTGGAGGCAGTACCTGGTCAAGTTATCTACCAATATGGGCTGGCCCCACTGTTGCTCAACCTGTAATGGAAAGGGTTACCATAGCAACCGGCAAATCAACAACAACTATTGGAGTGAAGCCTTTTTCCTACAGGGAGGAGTACTAGGTATGAGCTTAAGGAAAGGCACTTCCATCATTGAGGCTGCAATTGCCATTGCACTTATGGGATTGATTTTGCTTTGGAGTATCATTGCATACACAGATATTTCAAAACAGAGCAAAACATCTGAGGATATTGAGATTGTTGCAACCCTTGCCTCGCATCAAATCGAATACATTAAGGCGCTTAGCTACGCCAATTTGCAGAGTATTACAGCTTCATCAGTTGTCCAGTTTCCTTCTCCGTATGATAAGTATGGATATAAATATGCAGATGTAACCGTGCAACAAAACACAACTTCTTATCTGAAACTGCTTACTGTCCAAGTCTACAAGATGACTGACCTGACTGTCCCCTTAATCCAGATGGACTGTAGTTTCTTGAAGAACAAAAGCGATGGTACAAATGCGGGCATATAGGAGAAGAGGTTTTACTCTCGTTGAAGAGGCGATTGTCATTGCAATAATCGCCATACTCGCGATACCAGTTGCAACGCTCATGTCTCAAATTGCTAGAAACCAGGTTTATGGTACGGAGGATATCAAAGGACAATATGCAATGAATGTGATCATGCAGGACATTGAGCAAAGAATAAGAAGGGCAAATAACGGAAGTATCGCAATCACAACAGGAAATCCTTACAGAATTGCCTTCACCTATGTTGATGCGAATAGCGATGGAAGCAAAAAAGCAATACAACCTCTTTACTGCCAATACGAGCTTGATGATGCTGGGACTGCAAGTTCAGTTTTTGGACGTGGCATTGGAACATCTGCAAGTCCAACCCTCTCGATTTTCCCAGCAGGTCTTGAACCCGGCATTGCCCAGAGCTTCACTGCAACGCTCTCCTCTTCCGCCCCGTACACCCTTTCTATCAGTCTTGTCTCAAGCACCGGCACTTCTCTGCAAAAAATGATCTACTTGCTAAACTATGCTCAATAGGGAGTAGTGAAAGAAGAGAGGTTGGACAAGCATAAGCGAAAATGCAACAAGAGTGGTCATCATTGAGCAAGAGGGTGACACAATTACTCCTAATGGAATCGAAGAAATCCTGACGTGCACCACATAGTCTGTCCAGCTCACCTGGCCGAGTGCCGCCCAATACTTGCTGCTGATATTCTTGGACTTCAGATCACTGCCAGCGACCTTCATGCCTAAGGGGTGGATGCGTCCAGGGTTAGGGTTCGGTGCGATGGGCATATGGTTTTTGGTCCAGGCGCCGACTTGCCTTCCTGTCCCCCTTATGCCTTGTCACGGACGTGCATACGTGAGGCCCATCGTCATTGCAATCCGGGCGATTGCTGGTATGATGCTACGCGTTAAAGTAACGTCCTCATCCTTACTTTACTAATCTTTGAAAGGGGGTGGTGGTCGAGATGCGCACCGAAGGTAGACACATGGTAGTCGAGGTCTCTGGGTGTAATCCGGATGTCTTGAACGATCTGGACAGAGTTAAGGAGATCTTGCGCGAGTCTGCTCTGCAAGCAAATGCAGAGATCCTGGAATTGGCGTTTCACCATTTTACTCCTCAGGGGGTTAGTGGGGTAGTAGTGATCTCCGAGTCGCATCTGTCCATTCACACATGGCCTGAGTACGGATACGCTGCCCTAGACGTTTATACCTGTGGAGAAAAGACTGATCCATGGCGGGCCATGGAGTATGCAGCTGAGAAGTTTGAGGCAACGACAATCGTCAAGACAGAGATTGCTCGTGGACAGGAGATCGAGGGGCGTCCAGGCGTTTATGGGCACTCGGTCGTCGAGACGGAGGTTATGAGAGATGGCATGGCAGTGGTATCATGACACATTTGAGCCCGGGGAGGTTCACCTCCACGCGCTCACTGGCGTGATTGCCACCAGGAAGACCAAGTATCAGACGGTAGAAATCGTCGAGTCTGAGCACTATGGCAAGATGTTGATTCTCGATGGCGACTGTCAGAGTTCCGTGAAGGACGAATACATCTATCACGAGTGCCTGAACGAGCCGGCGATGGTCTGTCATCCGAACCCGCGCAGGGTGCTTGTGGTCGGAGGCGGTGAAGGTGCGTCTCTGCGCGAACTGCTGCGCTTCAAGTCGGTCGAGCACATCGACATGTGCGACATCGACGAGGAAGCCAATCAGTTGTATGAGCAGTACCTGCCGGAGTATCATCAGGGCGCGTTTCACGACCCCAGGGTCGGGATGCACTTCGAGGACGCCCGTAAATTCATTGAGGCTCAGCCTGACCACTCCTACAGCGTGATCATCGAAGACCTGACCGATCTCTTCGAGGGTGGGCCGTCTATTGTCCTGTTCACGAAGGAGTTCTATCAGCAAGCATTCCGCGTTCTAGACGAGGGTGGTACCCTCTGTGTTACTTCGTCCTATCTGAAGCCGACGAATGTTGCAGTCCACAAGAGGATTCTCGACACCATACGTTCGGTTTTCCCGATCGCTCGTTCGCTGTATTCTTATATCGGCGCGTACGATGTTCCTTGGTCGTATGTTCTGGCTTCCAAGAAGAATGATCCACTGGATATGGATGCAGCCACGGTCGACATGATCCTGGCTGATCGCGTTGGGGACACCAGCGTTCTGAAGTTCTACGACGGCGTGACCCATGAGCGCATCTTCCGCATGCCCAAGGACATACGGGGCATGCTCTCGACACCCGGCGAGCCTCTTGAAGACGGCAAGTCATTCGGCATAGCCCCAAAGGGCATCTAGACCTGCTGGTTTACGATGCATGTTTCGGCCCGCCCCGACAGGGGCGGGCCTTTCGCTAGCGAGATTTGTGTGACATTTGCTATGATATAGGAAAAGGAGCGTGCACGATGGTAAGAGTATTGAGATCAGCCAGCATACTTGATACTGGACGGGGAGGCTATGACGCGACACGGGTCGTGGATATCCTTGTGGACGGAATGAAGATTGGACGCATCGCTGACCACGTGGATACGCCTGTGAGCGCCAGCGTCGTTGACGCGTCGAGGTACTTGGTTACTCCTGGGTTTGTCAACGCCCATGGGCACCTTGCCATGACGCTCCTGCGCGGGCTTGCCGACGAAGTGCCTCTCGATATGTGGCTGCAGAAATACATGTTTCCACGCGAAGCTCTCATGAATGGTGACGACATCTACTATGGTACCTTGCTTACGCTGGCCGAAGGCATCATGTCCGGGACGACGACGTTCGCCGAGATGTACTTCTTCGAAGACGATGTGGCCCGGGCTGTCGACGAGGCAGGCGTACGAGCCAATCTCTCGACAGGTACCGCATCCCTTGACGACGAGCGGGCCAAGCTGGAGAAGTCCGAAGAATTCGTCGTGCGCTGGAACAACAAGGCCGACGGACGGATCAAGGCGAGTTTCGGGCCGCACGCGCCGTATACCACGACACCCGCATTTGTCCGGGAGAACTTCGAGCGAGCACGCGATCTTGGCGTCATCGTGCAGTTTCACCTTCACGAGACACGCAAGGAAATCGAGGATTTCACTGCGGCGTATGGGGCGTCTCCCATCTCGTACTACGCTGACCAGGGATACTTCGAGAATCCGCCGCGACTCCTTGCTGCCCACTGTGTCCATATGACCGCCCGTGATGCGGAAATCCTGCGTGACGCGGGGGCAAGCATTGCCCTGAACGTCCGGAGCAACCTCAAGCTCGGGTCCGGTATCGCCGACTACAGGCTCCTGTTGGGAAGCGGAGTGAACCTTTGCGTCGGAACGGACGGGGCGGCGAGCAATGACAACGTCGACATGCTGGAGGAATTGCGCGTACTGGGTCTGGTCATGAAAGGTTCGACCATGGACGCCTCGGGTATCAGCAACGCCAGTCTCCTTGCGATGGCGACCGCCAACGGAGCTCGTGCTCTCGCGTTTGATGACGTGGGCACGCTGAGCAAGGGGGCCGCAGCAGACCTGGTCTTCTGGGACCTCGAGGACGAATCCTTCTGTCCGAAGAACAACGTGGTCTCCCATCTCCTCTGGTCAGCAAACAGTCGGGCTGTCGACTCGGTCATGGTTGCCGGCTCCTGGGTCATGGAGCACAGGCGGTTGATGGGCATTGACATCGACAAGGTGCGATTTGAGGCGGCACGGAGGGCGCGCCGCCTGGCGGGTGGATGAGCGAAGACGCGGACGAGGATCTCCTGGCGGTTGCCGGAGCACTCTTGAACGTCTTGGCTCAGCGGGGCTGGCGTCTGGGCACGGCTGAGTCGCTGACTGGAGGGATGGTCGGAGCAACCATTACTGCCGTGCCGGGAGCGTCGGTATCATACATGGGCGGCGTGATTGGCTACACGGACCGGGGAAAGACAGCGCTGTTGGGGGTGCCGGCCGAACTGCTGGAGCAGTGCGGCGCTGCCAGCGCCGAGGTGGCGGAAGCCATGGCCCAGGGCTGCACCGAGAGGCTGAACGTGCAGGTAGAGCTCGCGACGACAGGAGTAGCCGGACCGGCGTCGGACGACAGGGGTACGCCTGTCGGAACCGTGTTCGTGGCTTGCGCGACGCCATGGGCGCGCACAGTGGAGCGACTACTGCTGGACGGGGACCGACGCCACATCCGCGTCGAATCGACACGTGCAGCTCTTTGGCTGGCTATCCGGCTTTTAGAGACAACCCCGCCTGGGGCGGAGGAGAGGAGATGACGCCAGCGAGGCTTAGTCACGTGCAGGAGGGCGGGGCCGTCAAGTGTCTTGCCTGCGCTCACGGGTGTGTGGTCGCCGAAGGGAGAAATGGACTGTGTGGTGTGCGTCGCACTGTTCAGGGAAAACTGCAATCCATGGTGTATGGTCTCCCGGCATCTGTCGCCCTCGACCCCATTGAGAAGAAGCCGCTGTATCACTTCCTTCCCGGATCGACCGCGCTCTCCCTGGGCACATTCGGGTGCAATTTTACGTGCGCCTTCTGCCAGAACTACGAGCTCTCGCAGGCGCGAGATGCCGATGACGCGCTGTCCCGTCTGCCCTTCCTGGACCCGGAAGCCGTCGTGCAACTGGCACTGCGACAGGGAGCGTCATCGATCGCCTGCACATACAATGAGCCTGCAGTGTGGGCGGAGTATGCCCTGGACATCGCCGTACAGGCAAGAGGGGCCGGCTTGCGCACAGTGTTCGTGTCCAATGGCTTCTACTCCCGTGAGCTTCTGGATGAAGCGCTGCCCCTGATCGATGCCTACAATATCGACCTGAAGTCGTTTTCCGATGACTTCTACCGACGCGTGTGCGGTGGGCGCCTCCAGCCTGTCCTCGATGCCATACGAGTGATCCATGACGCAGGAGCCTGGGAGGAGATCACGTCGCTGATCATCCCCGGGCTCAACGACAGTCAGCATGAACTGAGGGCTATGGCCCACTTCGTCGCGTCCATCGACCCCGCGATGCCGTGGCACGTCTCGCGGTTCTTTCCGACGTATCACATGCTGGATACGCCGATCACGCCGGCTGCTTCAATCGAGAGGGCGGTGCAGGTCGGACGTGAGGAAGGACTGCTGCATGTCTATTCGGGGAATCTTTCGGCCCACGATGAAGCCAGCGATACGGTGTGCCCACAGTGTGGGGCAACAGTGGTAGAACGGAATGGCTACGCCGTGACAGCCAGTACGGGCCTGACCTGTCCGAGGTGCCGGGCTCACATCAAGGGGGTGGACCGATGATACGAAAAGCCGTCGTTGCCGGACAGTTCTACCCGGCGCAGGCACGCGAACTGCGCAGGGACGTCGAGGGATACATCGGGGGCGCACGTTTGCTGGCAGACACAGCCGGCGCCGCGTGCAGGGGGTTAATTGTTCCTCATGCCGGGTACGTGTACTCGGGTCCAGTGGCGGGAAGCGGCTACGCCTGTCTCGCAAGTCTGGACAAATCTGCGCGTGCCACGGTAGTCGTGCTCGCCCCGAGTCACCACGTATGGTTCAAGGGTGCGGCACTGCCGGAAGCAGACGTGTTCCGAACGCCACTGGGAGACATCAACGTTTCGGATTCAGCGAAGCTGCTGACGAGGGGCCCCTTAGTTTTCACGTCCGGTCAGGCCCACGCCATGGAGCACGCGGTCGAGGTGCAGTTGCCATTCCTGCAGGTATCCCTGGGGAACTTCAGCATCATTCCATTGGTGCTGGGAGAGGTGGACGCGGCGAGCCTGGCTCAAGAGCTCCTGGCACTGAATCTTCCACACATGCTCGTCGTCGCCTCCAGCGACCTCAGTCACTACGATCCATATGATATGGCAGTGGAACATGACCGCGCCACGATCGGGCACATCTTGAAGGGAGAGAGTGGCAAGCTGGGTGGCAACGATGCCTGCGGGTTCATGCCGATCAGGACGATCCTCGCCATGGCACGCGCATGTGGTTGGAGGTCCCGTCTCGTCGAATACAGGAATTCCGGTGACACTGCAGGGGACAAGTCCGCTGTCGTCGGATATGCGTCAATTGGCTTCTGGGAGAACAGGAATGGGCATGAATGAACGTGAACGCCTTCAGTTGCTTCTGCTGGCACGTGAATCGATCCGCATGCGGCTGCTGGACGCACACGAACTGACGCCGACGCGCGAAGAATTCCCTGACGACAAGTTCTGGCAGGATCAAGGAGTGTTTGTCACGCTGACTGAGCACGGAGAGCTTCGAGGCTGCATCGGAACGATCATGCCTGTCTCTCCTCTAGTTCAGGCGGTTGCGTCCAATGCGCTTTCGGCGGCCTTCAACGACCCACGGTTCGAACCCGTCGAGGAGGCGGAGTTTGCAGGTCTGTGTATCGAGCTCTCTCTGCTTTCTCTTCCGGCTGAGCTCGCGTTTTCCTCACTGGCGGACCTTCAATCGAAGCTGGCAGCAACACGTCCCGGCGTCATTCTTCAGCGTGGCGTCTATCAGGCCACGTTCCTGCCACAGGTCTGGGAGCAGCTACCCAACGTTCATGGATTCCTAGAGGCTCTTTGCCACAAGGCTGGGCTCCACACGGAGAGTCTCTCTCAGCCGGGTCTGAGAGTCTTCACCTACATCGTCGAGGCGTTCTCCGAGGACTGCGAGTAGGCGGGCCACCGACGAAGGAGTTCTCTGTTCTCCCGCGCCATTGCATGGAGAACAGGGGGGAGTGTCTCGTCGGGTGGTCCAGTGGCTCAATCGCTTTCCAGACGGAACCACGATACTCTTTCTCAAGCTCGAAGCACTCCCGCGCAGCTTGCTTGTGGTACTCCGGTGCGGCATCTGCCATCATCTCCTCGAAGCGCTGTTCGAGCGGGGCTCGCAGCTTCTCGATAGCCTGGTGCTTCTCGGCATAGTTGTTCTGCAGGTTCCGAGAGATGCGCTCGTTCTCGAGCCAGTAGTTGAGCGCCTCTTCCTGCTGGTTCTCACCGAACATCCCGGAGCCGTCGGCATCCAGCGCGATCGGCTTGAACAGAGCGATGCACGGCGCCGATGCGCCCGTGACCCATGCGACGGGCCCTGACTTGTCGAGGTCTGCCACCATGCTGCCGACAGTCTGATCGCCCACGAGACCGCCGAAATGCATGCACACCGAACCGACACTGCCTGCCCTGAGAGCATAGCCCGGGTCATCATGCT
>JAPLGK010000222.1 GCA_026390195.1 Caldisericota bacterium | reverse complement strand
AGTCGAACCCGGTGCGCGGGATGGCCCGGCTGTTCATCTTCACGCCGATCCATTTGCGGGGGACCCCCTTCTCTTTCATGGCGAGCAGTGCGGGCTTGCCTCCAAAATCGGGGTCCCAGCTGATCACAAAGCTCTGCCCGGATTCGAGCGGCGCTATGCTCTTGTCAAGGTCATGGCCATACAGCCAGTAGCACACCTCGAAGCGCAGCGTATCGCGCGCACCCAGTCCATTGGGAATAAGGCCGAACGGCCTGCCGGCGTCCAGGATAGCATTCCACAGATATGATGCCTCTGCAGGAGCGAAGTACAGTTCGTACCCGTCCTCGCCCGTGTAGCCGGTGCGCGACACGATGCACTTGCGTCCAGCAACAGTGGTCTCCAGGAAATGGAAGTAGCCCAGGCCCGCGATGTCCGCGGGGGTCATGCCTTTGAGGATATCCTCGGCCTTCGGCCCCTGCAGGGCCACCTCGGCATACGTGGCCGTCGCTCCGGTGATGGTGATGTCGCCCAGTTTGTGGCCCGTGACCCAGGAGAGGTCCTTTTCGTAGTTGCCGGCGTTGACGACCAGCAGGAACTTCGTCGCACTATGCTTGTAGATGAAGAAGTCGTCGACGACCGTCCCTTCCGGATACAGGAACTCGGCGTACTTGATCTCGTACGGCTCGAGGAGGGCTGGGTCCCACGTGGAGATGTAGCTCACGAATTTCTCGGCATCCGGTCCCTCGACCTCGATTTCGCCCATATGCGAGACGTCAAACAGTCCCGCAGCCGTACGGCAGGCCTTGTGCTCTTCGATGATACTCGTGTACTGAATCGGCATCTCGTAGCCCGCGAACTCGACCATCGTTGCACCGAGCTTCACATGCTCGTCGTACAGCGGCGTACGCAAGACGTTTGCCATGTTCTTCTCCTTTGCCTCGATTCGCCGGGGGACAGGCGACGTATGACGAGTCTGCCCCGGACCGCGCGCTAACTCTCCTGGAAATACTTCTTCTTGAAGACCTTGGGAGCCTTGATGACTCCTCCCCCGGCCACGACGTACCGGACGAAGTTCTCCCCGAAACGATAGGGAAGCTCCTTGTAGGTATCGATGTCGAGGACGAGCAGGTCCGCGTCCTTGCCCTGGCGCAGCGAACCGGTCTGCGTGCCGCGACCCACAGCGGCGGCGGCGTTGATGGTCGCAGCGACCATGACTTCCTCGGCGGTCATCTTCATGTGCAGGCATCCCAGCGCCATGATGAGCAGCATGTTGGGGCACATGCAGGTCCCCGGATTGTAGTCCGTTGCGAGAGCGACCGGAACGCCATGCTCGATGAGAGCGCGCGCATCCGCGAACTTCGTACGTCCCAGCGAAAGGACGGTGCCCGGCATAAGTGTCGCGACAACACCCTCCCTCGCCATGGCCTTCATCCCCTTCTCGCTGGTCCAGATGAGGTGATCGGCACTGACACATCCCATCTCGGCTGCCAGCTCGGCACCGTGATCATCGGCCATCTCGTCGGCATGGAGCTTGCGCGGCATGTCATGGTCACGGGCGGCCGTCAGAATGGCGCGAGCCTCTTCGACCGTGAATGCTCCCTGGTCCACATACACGTCGACGAAAATCGCCAGATGGTTCTCGTGCACCATGGGGACCATGTCCCTCGCGACGAGTTCCACGTACTTGTGGCGCCTGGCGACGTATTCGGGAGGGACGACATGCGCCCCCAGCAGGGTCGGGACGATGAGGATGTCGGTCTCGAGCGCGACTTCCTTGATGACGCGCAGGAGCTTGATCTCCTCCTCGGTGTTCAGGCCGTAGCCGCTCTTGATCTCCGCTGTGGTCGACCCATAGCGCGACAGCCTGAAGATGTTGCGCTTCAGCGCTTCCCGCAGCTTCTCTTCACTGGCCATGCGCGTTGCCCGGACGGTCTTCACGATGCCGCCGCCCGCGGCCTGAATCTCGGCATAGGACCTGCCCTGCTGACGCATGAGGAACTCCTCCTCGCGCGTGCCGGCAAAAACAGCATGGGTGTGGGAGTCGACGAACCCTGGACAGACAACCTTGTTCTCGGCGTCGATAATCATCGTCTGCGGACCCACGATGAAGGAACCACCATCCTTGGTCCCCACGTAGAGGATCTTCCTGTCCTTGACGGCGACCTCGCCACGCTTGATGATGCCCAGGTCCCCCATGGTGGGTGCAACGACCGGCGCGTCCACCCCCTTCATCGTAAGCAGCTCACCAATATTCCGAATGACTAGGTCTGCAATGATCGGCTGTGCCATG
>JAPLGK010000044.1 GCA_026390195.1 Caldisericota bacterium | reverse complement strand
CTGTTCATCAGCCACAAGCTGAAAGAGGTCATGGAGATCGCCGACCGCATAGCCGTCCTGCGTCGCGGCAAGCTGCAGGGCATCGTGAACAAGAAGGACACGAACGAAGAGGAACTGGCTCGCATGATGGTTGGTCGCAACGTCGTCCTCGAGATCCCCAGGGTCGACGTCGAAGTGGGGGCCATGGCATTTGCGTGTCACGATCTGCATGTCAGAAACAAGCGCGGATACGAAGCCGTCAAGGGCATGAGCCTTGAGGTCCGCGGCGGGGAGATCGTCGGCATTGCAGGCGTCCAGGGCAACGGCCAGGACGAACTGGTCAACGCCATGATCGGTTTCTCGCATCCAGTTTCGGGTTCGATGGAACTCAACGGAAACAACATGCGCATGGTCACGACAGCACAACTGCGAAAGGAAGGCATGAGCTACATTACCGAAGACCGTGGGCGCAGAGGTCTTGTCATGCCGTACACGGTACGCGAGAACTCTGTCATGGGCCAGCACTTGAGCGGGCCGTTCAGTAGGGGCATCAGGATGAACTACGACAAGGTTGGGGAGTTTGCCGAAGGGAAGGTCAAGGAATATGACATCCGCCCTGGTGACGTCTATGACACGGCAGGATCCCTGTCCGGCGGTAACCAGCAGAAGCTCATCCTGGCCCGTGAGCTGTCGCTGCCACACAACTTCCTGATCGCTTCGCAGCCGACACGCGGCCTCGACGTCGGCGCCACCGAATTCGTCTATCGCAAGCTGCTTGAGGAGAAGAAGGCTGGCAAGGCCATCCTGCTCATCTCACTCGAACTCTCCGAGATCCTCGGTCTGTCTGACCGTATTCTGGTCATGTTTGAAGGGCGCATCGTCGGAGAGACAACCCCGGACGAGACGACCGAAGAGGCCCTGGGTCTCCTGATGCTCGGCGTCGGAATCGACAAGAAGGTGCAATCGTGAGCGAAAGCAATTTCACCAGCAAGTTCCTCAAAGCCTTCGGCATCGACAACCAGGGACACAATCGCAGAGACCCCCTGAACGTCTGGGTCCCCCTCGTTTCTGTCGGTCTGGCTCTAATCGTCGGCATGGTTGTCATAGCCGCGTCCGGGCGAAATCCGTTCCGGGCATACGCACTTCTGTTTGGCGATTCGGGGCTCATTCCTGGTGGATCGGCATGGCGGCGCGAGTTCGCCGAACTGCTCATCAAGAGCGCCATGTACATTGCGACGGGTCTTTCGGTCGCCCTGGCATTCAAGGGTGGCCTGTTCAACATCGGCGCCGAGGGCCAGTTCTGGGTAGGCGCCATCGTAGCGACTTTCTTCGGATACTGGGCTCCCGTAGCCCACACCTTTGGGGCTATGTACGTCGCTCTGGGGAGCTTTGGCTGGATAGCGCAACTCCTGCATGGAGCAATCTGCATCATCATGGGGATGCTTGCGGGCGGCGCATGGGCGGCAGTCGCCGGCTTTCTCTATGTCAAGCGCGGCGTCAACATCGTCATCGGCACGATCATGCTCAACTGGATCGCCTGGTTCCTGATCACAAGCTGGCTGGTGCTCGGGCCAATGACGCCTCCCTCCCAGACCTTCACTTCTGGCACCTTCTATGTGGTTGATACGGCCAAACTGTTGAGGATCATGATGCCAACACGCCTCAACACCAGTATTCTGCTGGTGTTGCTCGCGACGTATGCCACCTGGTTCCTCCTCTACAAGACGACGATCGGCTACGAGATCCGCGCCATCGGCTACACCGCCAACATTGGCATGGAAACCCCGCGTGCACAAGGTATCAACGTCAGCCGCCGCATCCTGCAACTCATGTTCTTCTCCGGAAGCCTTGCAGCGCTCGGTGGATCCTTCTTCATCCTGGGTCTGACGTACCAGTTCCCCAACACGGCGACCATGGGATACGGCTGGACCGGTATCGGCATCGCGTTGATCGGCCAGAGCGAACCCCTCGGTGTCGTGCTGGCAGGACTGTTCATCGGTGCGCTG
>JAPLGK010000102.1 GCA_026390195.1 Caldisericota bacterium | reverse complement strand
TTCGCCCTCTGGTAGATGTCGGAGGAGCTGCCTGAATCCGAATCGAACGTCGTGGGCAGTCACTCCAAAACGAACACGGAGCGACTCGTAGAGCCACTGGACGACCCGGCTGTTCTGCGTGAGCGCAATCGCGTGCGTCCTGTAACCGCCAAGGCCAAACATCGCCCCGGCCAGCTCCCAGTCGCCATAATGCCCGCCAACCAGGCAGAACGGCCTGCCACCGGATCGCTGGTCGAGTAGCACGTGCATGTCTGCAAAGTTCACGGTCATCGATTCGATGCGGAGATCGCTGGTGGACGGTATTCCAAAGAAGTCGACCAGGTTCAGGCCAGCCTGTTCGAACGTCCGCAACGCCAACCCTGACAGCTCCCGATGACTCACTTTAGGCCGCATGACTTTCAGGTTCGCGAAGACCCCTCGCCTCTGCCTGGCGTTGAAGGCAAAGTAGCCCCATGCAATGAATCTGGCAATGACCCGTTTGAGCCAGACGGGCAACACGGCGGCAATGCGGAAGGCAACAACATACCAGAAAGCCATCGCCTAGGAGCCCGCCGATCCTTCGAAGGCAGCATACCAGAGCAACCCGATGAGTGTCTTTGCATCATTCATGCGCCCGTCGCGGCATCGCTCAATGGCTTCGGTGACAGGCATCAGAACCGGCCTCACGAACTCGTCGGAATCCATCTCGGCGGGACCATGCCGAAGACCCTTCGCAACGTACAGCGTCAGCCGTTCATCGACGAAGCCGGGGCTGGGCCAGAATTCGATACACTTCTTCCAAGAGCTCGCAACATATCCGGTCTCCTCACGGAGTTCCCGGCGTGCGGCGGTGAGGAAGCGTTCCCGCACATCACGGCGCCCTGCTGGGATCTCAAGCATGACCATCTCAGGTGCTGGTCTGTATTGGCGCACAAGCACGACGCGATTGTCGGCCGTCAATGCTACAACACAGACGGCTCCGCCCGCATATGTTACGACATCCCGATGAGCAACGCGGTCGTCCGGCAATTGGACGACCTTGTCCAGAACTTCTATGGACTTCCCAAGATACGCCTGTCGACGTGACAAGACCGCCTCGAACATTCGCTGACGTGTCCTCAATGAGACCGGATCATCTCCTTGATTTTCAGAAGCCTCGTAGTGTTTGCCCGTTCATTCTCGTCCAGTTTCGACCAAATGAACCGAATCGTCTCCTCAAGATTGGGAATCATGACATACTCGAGGGCATTCACCCGCCGCCGGGTTCGCTGAATTTCCTCCGCCATCAGGCGTATGCTTGCCTCAATCTGAGCTAGCTTCACGATGGACGGGATCAACTCGTATAGTCTCAGAAGGGAAGCTTCTACCCCGGCTCCCTCCAACCCCGTGAACGACGGAGACTCGAAATCTGAGATCGAGAAGGACAGCGTAGGCAAGGCTACATTCATGACGGTCTTGGTTCCCGCTTCAATGTCGAGACGAGTAGAGACTGTCCGCGAGAGAAGCTCCACGACGACCGCCGGGTACGTGGCGGTTTGACCCTTAAATGCAGCAAGTGCGTCCGGCAGTTCGTGATCAACGTGCGCCCGATAGTCACCATACTCCTCTGCAAGCCTGATGAACGTCTTCATAAGGCCCTCGAGCTTGTCTTTGAGAAGCTTGTGACCCCTCCGCGCAAGGACAAAACGCTTCTGCAGCCGCAGAAGCTCCATCCTGGTCGGATTCACCTTCAGAATCATCGCTCTCCCTACGCCGTACGCTTCTGCATGTACTTCTCTATCATGGCTGGCGAGACGCGCTTCAGCTCCGGCAGCGGCAGCATCGAAAGAAGCTCCCAACCGATAGACAGGGTCTGTTCGATCGACCGATCTTCGTCGCGCCCTTGCCGGACAAAACGACGTTCAAACTCATCCGAGAATTTCACGAAGGTCCGGTCCGTCTCTGTGAGCGCCGACTCGCCGAGGACAATTGCAAGCTCCTTGGCATCACGTCCTCGGGCATAGGCGGCGAACAACTCGTTGAGAAGGCCAGCGTGGTCCTCGCGCGTCTTGCCCTTGCCGATACCCTTGTCTTTCAGCCGGGAAAGCGATGGAAGCACATCGATTGGCGGGTAGATGCCTGTCTGATGCAGCGACCTGCTCAGGAAGATCTGTCCCTCGGTAATGTAGCCTGTGAGGTCCGGAATGGGATGCGTCTTGTCGTCTTCGGGCATGGTCAGGATTGGCAGCTGAGTGATCGACCCCTTCTTGCCCTTGATGCGGCCGGCTCGCTCATAGATTGTAGCCAGATCCGTATAGAGGTATCCCGGATAGCCGCGTCTGCCTGGTACCTCTTTCCGCGCTGCAGAGATCTCGCGCAGAGCTTCACAGTAATTGGTCATATCGGAAAGGATGACCAGAACATGCATCCCGAGTTCGAAAGCCAGATACTCGGCAGCGGACAGTGCGAAACGAGGAGTCGCTATGCGCTCGATGACCGGGTCATTTGCCAGGTTCATGAACAGAACTGACTGGTTGATTGCACCACTCTTGCGGAAATCCGATATGAAATAGTCGGCTTCCTCGAATGTGATGCCCATCGCGCCAAAAACGACGGCGAATTCGTCGGTTCCGGAAAGCACCCGAGCCTGCCTGGCAATCTGCGCAGCTATCTCGGCGTGAGGAAGACCGCTGCCCGAAAAAATCGGCAGCTTCTGCCCACGGACAAGCGTATTGAGCCCATCGATTGCAGAAATGCCAGTCTGTATGAATTCGTCAGGATAGTCGCGCGCATACGGGTTCATCGGATCGCCGTTGATGTCCACCACTTTCTCAGGGAGAATCGGAGCAACTCCATCGATCGGTGCTCCGAGTCCGTTGAACACGCGGCCCACGATGTCACGCGAGACCCCGAACTGCAACCCGTGTCCAAGGAATCGAGTCACTGTCTGACCACGGTCCATTCCTGACGAACCCTCGAAGACCTGAACCAGAACCGTGCCACCGGAGACCTCGAGCACCTGCCCATGTCTCAGCCCCGAGATCGTGCGCAGTTCGACGAGTTCACCGTACTTGACGTCCTGAGCCCCATCCAGAAGCACGAGCGGCCCCACGATTTCGCGGACTGTCCGGTAATCCCTATTCATGGTACTCCTCTCGTTCAGTCGTATCCATTTCCGACAGAGCCTCAAAACCTTTCCCTATCGAGTTCTCAAGCGAGTCGAATGCCGCAAGGTTCGCCTCGGGAATGCTCTTCGCGCGAGCGATCTCGATTCTGACCGGCATCGCGAGCACCGCGCCGAGCGGCACGCCCCCCGATGCAGCCTTGCCCGCCAGATGGCTCCACAACATGATGACGTCAAGCATTCGCAACTGCTTGCGGAGGGAAGTGTAGCTGTCGCCCTCGGTGAAAGCTCCCTGCTGCAGGAAGTCCTCACGTATGGACTTCGCCGATTCCAGTACCAGACGGTCCGCGACGGACAGCGCGTCGACGCCAACGAGACGAACAAGTTCCTGCAGCTCTGCTTCCTTCTGAAGCAGAGCTCGAACCTCGTGGATGTCCTGACTCCAACGCTCGCCGAGTTCCTTGTCGTAGAAACGCTCGAGGAGGTTGCTGTAGAGCGAGTAGGACTGAAGCCAGTCGATCGCCGGGAAATGCCGCGCATATGCGAGACGGGAGTCGAGCGCCCAGAAGACCTTGACTGCCCTGAGGGTAGCCTGAACGACTGGTTCAGACAAATCGCCACCAGGAGGAGACACGGCCCCGATGACGCTCAGACTGCCTTCTCTTGGTTGGCTGCCAAGGCTCAGGGATCTCCCCGAGCGTTCGTAGAACGCTGCCACTCTTGATGCAAGGTAGGCAGGATAGCCCTCTTCACCAGGCATTTCCTCCAGCCGTCCCGAAATCTCACGCATGGCTTCTGCCCACCGCGACGTGGAGTCTGCCATCAGGGCGACGCTGTACCCCATGTCGCGGAAGTACTCGGCCATCGTGATGCCAGTGAACACCGAAGCCTCGCGAGCTGCGACTGGCATGTTGGATGTGTTGGCGATAAGGACCGTACGATTCATCAGAACCTCGCCGGTCTTCGGGTCCTTGAGCTGCGGGAATTCCTGCAAGACGTCCGTCATCTCGTTGCCACGCTCGCCACAGCCCACATAGACAATGATGTCGGCATTCGCCCATTTTGCCAGCTGATGTTGGATAACAGTCTTGCCGCTGCCGAAAGGTCCGGGAACACAGGCCGTCCCGCCTTTGGCGACGGGGAACAGGCTGTCGATGACGCGCTGACCAGTCACCAACGGAGCATCCGGTGCGATGCGTCGCGCATAGGGCCTGCCGTTACGGACTGGCCACCGCTGGATCATGGTCATGGGTTGCTCTTGGCCCGACTCGGTTCGCAGGACTGCGACGGGTTCCTCGACAGTGAAATCGTTCTCTGCTATCGAGGCGATCTGACCCGCCAGGCCCTTGGGGACCATGATCTGGTGCAGGACAGCTCTGGTCTCCTGGACCGATCCGACGATGTCTCCTTCGACCACGACGTCATCCACCTTCACGCACGGAACAAAGTGCCACTTCCGGTCGCGAGGCAATGCAGGAAGAGCCACGCCACGAGGAATGAAGTCGCCATACTGGGCACGGATAGCGTCGAGCGGCCGCTGGATTCCGTCATAGATCGAAGAAATGAGACCCGGCCCGAGTTCGACAGTAAGAAGGCTCCCTGTCTGGACAACAGGTTCGCCCGGCCCGACACCGCTTGTCTCTTCATAGACCTGAATGCTCGCCATCTCGCCTCGAAGCTCGATAATCTCACCAAAGAGCTTCGCATCGCCCACGCGCACCAGTTCATACATCTGCGGGTTCGTCAGCGCCTTGGCGACAACGAGCGGTCCGGCAACCTTGACGATCTCACCGTGTGTCATGGCTTTTCTCCTCCGTCATTCTTCCAACCAGGTCAATGCCTACCGCATTCTCTATGAGACGTCTCACGGCAACAGTCGCTGCACCTGAAGCTGATGAAGTCACAGGGACGACCAGCACGACGGGCACCACCAGCCTGCGCGCCGCCGCCGACCCAGACCACACATCGGCCACGTCGGACGTGAGCAGGACGAGCCCGATCCCCGCCGAACGAACAATCGACTGAACAGCCTGGGATGCCTGAAGACTGTCCTCGACCACAGTGCCTGCAAAACCCAACGCTTCGAATGCCCCCACGGAGTCGCGCGTCGTCACAACGGCCGCCTTGTTCACAATGCTCCTCCTGATACATCAACACGCAGCCCCGCGGACGCTGCCGCTTTCAGAAGCCGGCGCAGTGACCAGACTTCTCGCCTGAAGTCCATCAGATAGGAAAAGACGACTGCAACTCCATGCGGTTCGAATCCCGTCGCTTCCGGGCGTCCGGCAAGCCACGACTCCAGAGCGTCCTCAAGCATCTGCAGCCGCTCTTCAGGAGTGTATCGCCGCCCGACGGCGAGTACGTATGCCGACGCTTCTGGAACAAGGTCCACCGGCTGCAGCGTGTCCCACGATATGCCCTGGATGCGTTCCACGATCAATGCGAGCGATACTCGTATCTCCGGCTTCAGGAACGGCAACAGCCTCTCAAGAGGAGCTCCAACGCCGGATGCACTGCGAAGCTTCATTTTCAGTGCATGTCCGGCAAGCATGAGCTTCAGCAGGCCATCCATGTATGCCATGACAGCAGGGTGTCCATAGATCTTTGCCAGACCCTCCAAGGTCGCTTCGAAGGAGAAGTCGAACACCGTTTGGGCGTCAGAAGCCGAAGCTCCCGCCTGTGCTGCTTTCAGTCCCTCTGAAAGCGAAACCCCAAAAACTGATTCGGACAGCACCCCAGGGGAACTTCCCCCGGTCTGAATACGCGCGCAGTACGCTGCGTACTCACCGCTTGTTTCATCAGTGCGTGCCCCAGCATCCCCGCCAAGAAGAGCTTCGGCCAGACCGGCCTTCGCGTATTCTTTCTCATCAAGGGTTGCGAGGAGGTATGAAAGGAAGCTCTCCGGTAAATCACGTGTCGCCTGTGCCAGAAAGGCCAGCCACGTGCTCTCGACCCTGGCCAGAACCTCACCCGCCGACATGTCGCTCCCAATGGGCGCGTAGGCGCCGCGATTGAGAGCTGCCAGCAGAGATTCTGCCTTGCCTGTCTGGGATGCACGGCGAAGCTCCTGAACCGGCAGGAGCAACCCTCTCCTGACAGAAAAGGAGCCAGAGGCGTACGCGTAGTCGCTCGAATCGGCCTGATGCGGGATGAACGGAGTAATCATCTCTTGTCGCCAAACAGGACTTGTGCGACCTCAACCAGGGTGTTCTCTCGGAGGCTGTTGGACGCGGCCGAAAGAGTCAAGTCAAGTTCCGCCTCGGCAAAGTGGACAATGAAACCTCCATCGCTGTCACCGAGCACCGCATCGATATGTACATCGCTCCCATCCCCGCGTTTGGGCAACAATGCCCTGATAATGGACTCGTCCCGATGTCGACACTCGATGGAGAGCGGCGCCTCTTGTCCAATCTGGTCCACCGCTCGCTCGAGATACGTGCGATAGAGAGCCTCATCGTTCCTGACGTTTTGTTCGAACTCCTGGTAGAGTCCTTCAAGCAGTTCCTGCTTGCGCTTGAGGATGGCGTTTCTCAACTCAATCTTCAGCGCAGCCACTTTCGTCGCGATCTCACGATCCCGGATAGCGCGATGCTCCGCTGCTCGCGTATTGGCCTGTTCCTCCAGCTGTCGACTCTGACTATCGACAAATTGTGAAGCCTGAACAGTGGCGGCCTCAATAAGGGCAGTCGCCTCCGCAGTCGCCTCCTGGAGAACCGCAGCTCTGAGTTCCTCGGTTCCCATGTACAAGACGTCCTAGAAGGTTGCCTGAGTGATCCAGAGCAGAAGCAGAATGCCGGAGACCAGGGCGAGGACGGCATAGGTTTCGACGAGAGCAGGTATGAGGATGGCCTGGCCAAAGCTGCTGGGCTGGCGCCCCGTGAGGCTCTCCGCGGCGGCTGCTGCCTGACCCTGAGCTATGGCGGACAGCCACTCGACAGAGCCGACAGCAATTGCGACCGTCATCATCGCCAGACCCTTCGCGTTGGAAATAACCGCTCCCTTGTTGAGAACTCCAGACAGCACAATCATCATGATTCCATAGACGAAGGCATAGAATCCTTGCGTGCCCGGAAGAGCCATCATGACAAACAGCTTGCCAAAAAGCTCCGGCTTCTCGGAGAGCACTCCAGCCGCCTGCGACCCACTGATGCGAATTCCAATGGAAGCACCAAGACTACCAAG
>JAPLGK010000229.1 GCA_026390195.1 Caldisericota bacterium | reverse complement strand
AGTACGATAAACCCGTCTGGTACTGACGGAGGAGACGCTGGAGACCACCGGAGGAGCCCACGGTCGGTGCAGGCGTAGACCGTCGTGGGCGTGCCAGAGACGATGGAAATGCTATGCACGATTGAGGATGGCAAGCCTGTCGTGGACATGCCGATCCAAGTGTCGCCCCCGTCCGTCGAGCGGAAAACCCCGGCGTCAGTGCCCGCGTACAGGGTGGATGTCGTGACAGGATCGATGGCAATGGCGCTGGGTTTGACTATCATGCCGCTGTTGGAACACAGTTTCCAGGTGTCGCCTCCGTTGGTCGAGCGGTAGACACCAGGCGAACCTGCTGCGTAGACGGTGGTCGGCGTCTTGGGATCGATAGCGATGGCCCCGGTGGTTGCTTCCGTGCACACGACTTTCCAGGACGCTCCACGGTCCGTGGAACGGAGGAGACCGCGGTCCGTGGTTGCGTAGAGTGTGGAACCCGTGACGGGGTCGATAGCCAAGTCCCGGATCACGTCCGTCAGCCCAGTCGACCACTTGGCCCATGTCGCTCCACTGTCCGTGGAACGAAGGATGCCACCCTTGTAGGCTCCGCCGACATACAGGATGGAACGAGTCACGGGGTCGATAGCAAGACAGCAACTCATCAGCAGGTCTGACGACGAAGTGATGCTCCATCTGTCGCCGCTATCGGTCGAACGAGCGACGCCCAACCACGAGACCGCGTAGACCTTCGACGGAGTCGTGGGGTCAAAGACGATGTCCTGGATCAATGGCACTCCAAGGAGAGCATACCACGAGGTTCCATCGTCCATCGTGATGAACATCTGGGAGAACGTGCCTACGAAGAGAGCGTGGGGCAAGTCAGGGTGCGTTGCGAGTGCCGTGACACGATAGACGTACAACCCTTTCTGAGACCGCGTCCATGAGCCTGCGTGGTCGCTCGATTTGAGTAGGCCACGACCATTCGTGCCAGCGTACAGAGTGGACGGCGCGGTAGGATCGATGGCCAGAGTCAGGACATCAACATCAGAGAGCACACTGGAAGGCTGGGTCCAGCTACTGCCCCCGTCCGTGGAACGGGAGACCCCACTGGTGGTTCCTGCATAGAGAGTGGAGGTCGTGACTGGGTCGATGGCAAGGCACTGGACGTTCTTGTCCGCCAGCCCCGAAGAAGCCGAAACCCAGGTTGTTCCCCGGTTGGCTGAGCGGAACACACCATTCTTAGTGCCCGCGTAGAGGGTTGAGGTGGTCACAGGATCGATGGTGATACTCTGAACGCTCAGATCCGTGAGTCCCGTGGAAGCCTTGATCCAAGTCGTACCGTCATCTGATGACACGAACGCGCCGTCACTAGTGCCTGCATAGAGGGTCGAGACGGTCACTGGGTCGATGGCGAGACAGGAGATTACTTGGCCGATGAGAGCTGAGGAGGGGCTCGCCCAGTGGGCGCCCCCGTCTGTCGAACGGAATACGCCATCGTCAGTGCCTGCGTAGAGGATTGACGGGTGCAGAGGATCGATGGCGAGACAGTTGACAGTAGTCTTGTCTGTTAATCCGGAAGAGGCCTTGGCCCACGTCGTACCGCCGTCAGTTGAGTAGAACAGACCGCTTCCAGATGTGCCCGCGAACAACTTCGAGGGGTCAGTGGGGTCGATGACGAGGCTCCTGAATCCTTCCAGAGGCAACCCTTCGGAGGCGGCTTCCCAGTTGAGACCATGATCAGTCGAGCGAAAGATGGCGCTGCTGGTGCCGGCGTAGACCTTGGCGGAGTTCGAGGGCTCGATTGCCAGCGACTCGATAACCCCTCCGCAGGGGGGCATCTGTTCCCAGTGTCCGGTGACGCCGGTGCTGGCTCGAGCGCCATTGCGCAGGGAAGAGAGACACAGTGCGAGGAGAAAAGTGAGGAATACTGCGCATACCGTCCGGAGACGGTGAGAGATAGTCTGCATACTGTACCTCCTTCGTGCCCGAAGACACGGGCAGACACGTTTGATCGTTGGGTCGGGATCAGATGATAGAACCTTGAGCTCCATGCACTGAGATGCCGCATTAGCACGGCCACACTCGACCAATCGGTCACCGGACCACCGGCGAGAGAACTACCTATTATCTAGACTACTCATGATCTGCAGGAATGTCAACAGAAACGGGACTGGCGTTCCTGTGCTGCTGATGCAGTCCAAAGCAGTGTGGATTGGCTCTGGAGAGCGGTGGGCGTCGCGCAGGCTACGTCTTCCATCGCGTTGCTCAGAGGGGGTTGGATATCTCACTCCAGATAAGAGCGCGACCCCTCCAAGGAGGACATCGACACCACCAACAAGATCGTGCAAGCCCTCAAGTACTTCGGTGTCCGTGTCCTGGACCACATCATCGTGGGCCGTGCCCCGTCAGGACTTCTTCAGCTTCGCCCGGGCGGGGATGGTGTAGAAACCGATCCCCTGGCCGGGTTGTGTTTTGTGGCTCCCTGCAAGTGGTCCTATGACTTCAGCAAGGTCCGCAGGATCTCTCCAGTGAGCTTCGGATTTGCCTTGCACTTGCTCTTCTTCATGAGCTGGCCGACGAGAAAACCCAGGACTGCCTCCTTGCCGCCCCTGAACTGCTCAACTTGGGTCGCGTTCTCCGCTATCACCTCGCGTGCAAATCCTTCGATTGCGGAGGTGTCTGAGACCTGTTCCAGGCCGAGGCTTCTGACGGCTTCCATGGGCGTTGTGCCTGTGTCCATGAGCAGGGGCAGGACGTCCTTTGAGGCTGTGTTGCTGATCGCGTTGTGTTCGACCATCGTCAGGAGGCCAGCGAGTGTCGTGGGCGTCAGCTGCGTCTCCGTCAACGTCTTGCCGCGTTCGTTCAGGAGCTTGGCTACCTCGGTCCCCATGTAGCTGGCTACCTTCTTCGGGTTGTCACAGAGCGCAACGGTCTGCTGGAAAAACTCTGCCGTGGAGCGTTCCTCGGTGATCAAGGCTGCATCATATGGCAAGAGGCCGAGGTCCCGTTCGAAGCGTGACTGCATCTCCCAGGGCAGTTCAGGCATATGTGTCCGCAGGGATTCCAGCTCTGTCGGATCCAGCTGCAGCAGGGGCAGGTCAGGCTCCGGAAAGTAGCGATAGTCGTTGCTGGCTTCCTTGCTGCGCATGGCAGTCGTTGTTCCCTGCACTTCATCGAAGTGCCTGGTCTCTGTCAATACGGGAGTACCGTCGGCAAGGCACTGTGCCTGACGTTGCTCTTCGTAGTCGATAGCCCGCTTGACGCTGCGGAAGCTGTTGAGGTTCTTGATCTCCACCTTTGTCCCTCGCTTTGCGGGATCCGGACTGACGGAGACATTCACGTCACACCGCATGGCGCCCTTCTCCATGTCGCCTGATGACACTCCCAGCCACCTGACAAGCCGTCTCAGGTTGTGCAGAAACTCGTACGCTTCATCGCCGCTCTGCATGTCTGGTTCAGTAACAATCTCGATCAGCGGCATGCCACAGCGGTTGAAGTCGACCAGCGTCTCACCCCCGAGCGTGATGTCCGCGGCATGCATCGACTTGCCGGCGTCTTCCTCGATGTGCGCGCGCGTCAATCGGACGCTGCGGGTGCCTCGTTCGGTGACGATGGGAACCGATCCGCCCGTCGCGATTGGGCGGTCGAACTGGGTAATCTGGTACGACTTGGGAAGGTCCGGGTAGAAGTAGTTCTTGCGTGAGAACTCCGAGACCTCGTGGACCGTGCAGCCCAGTGCAGTGGCGATCCTGGTGGCCAGACGTACCGCTTCGGCGTTCAGTGTGGGCAGTGCGCCCGGCAGTCCGAGGCAGACGGGGCAGACGTGTGTGTTGGGCTCGTCCTCGAACGCCGTGCTGCAGCCGCAGAACATCTTGGTCCGCGTGGCCAGCTGAACGTGGATTTCCAGGCCGATCGTCGTGGTCATGACTCACCTCCAAGCGCTGTGAAGAGGACGTTGGCGGAGGAGAGGAGTTCGGCGTCGCTCCAGCGGGGACCCATGAGCTGCAGTCCGATGGGAAGACCAGCGGCGTCCTTTCCGGCGGGGAACGAAACAGCAGGGACCCCAGCCAGGTTCGCGGGGATCGTGAACACATCAGCCTTGTACATTTCGAGCGGGTCGGTCACGGCTCCGATCCTGAACGCCGTCGTCGGGGTGGTCGGCGTGAGCAGGACGTCGGCAGACTCCAGCGCGGCGTCCAATTCGTCCGTAATGAGTTGACGGACACTACTTGCCTTCTTGTAATACGCGTCATAGTAGCCGGCCGAGAGCACGAATGCCCCGATGAGAATGCGTCGCTTCACCTCGGTGCCGAATCCGGCATTGCGGGTCCTGCTGTATGTTTCCGTCATGTCGCGTCCGCCCTCATGCAGGCCATAGCGGACGCCATCGAACCGTCCGAGGTTCGCGGAGCACTCGGCGGGCGCGATGATGTAGTAGGCGGGCAATGCGGACAGAATGTGCGGGAGGCTGACGTCGACAAGAGATGCGCCGCTTTTCAAGGCTGCTTCACAGGCCGCCTCCATGGCTGCTGCGATTTCCGGCTGGACATCCAGCCCTTGGAGCTCACGGATGATGCCCACCCGCCTGCCTGCGAGGGTCGGCTGCAGCGAGGCCTCGAAGTCCACGTGGGGCCGCCTGACGCTGGTAGCATCCTTTGGATCATGGACAGCCATCACGTTCATCATGATGGCTGTGTCGCGAACACTTCTCGCAATGGGACCGATGCAGTCCAGGCTGGAACCGAAGGCGACCAGGCCATACCGCGAGACACGACCGTAGGTCGGCTTGAAACCGACAACCCCGCAGAATGCGGCGGGTTGCCGTACTGAACCGCCGGTGTCAGAGCCGATTGCCCCAAGAGCAAAACCCGCGGCGACCGCCGCCGTCGAACCACCGCTGGACCCACCGGGAACACGGATAAGGTCGGCGGGGTTGTGTGTGGGGAAGAAGGCGGAGTTTTCAGTGGAGGAACCCATGGCAAACTCGTCGCAGTTGGTCTTGCCCGGTACGACAGCCCCCGCAGCAAGCAGCGACTGCACGACAGTGGCCGAGTAGGGGGCGACATAGTGTTCAAGGATCCGGGAGCCGCAGGTGCAGCGCTCGCCGGCCATCATGATGTTGTCCTTGATCGCTATCGGGGCACCTGCGAGCGGAGAGGTGGGGTCGGCGGCTTGCGCGTCAGAGTGAGCGGCGTCCAGGCGCAGGTGCAGAAACGCTCTCACCTGGGGCTCGTCGCGTTCGATGAGCCGGCGGGTTTCGTCCAGGTACTCTTCTGCCGACAGTTCGTGCGCGCGAACAGCGCGACGATACTGTTCCAGGGTGCGTGGGAGTCCGCTATTCATCCTCGCCTCCCATGACGTTCCGCACGACCACGAATCCGTCACGCATCGCCGGTGCTCCACCAAGCCCTTCTTCCCGAGTCAGTCCCTCGCGTGGGTCATCCGGACGGAGTTCAGTCATGGCGGGCCGCTTGCTGACAATGGCTGACGTGTCGACGGAGCTCAACTGCGCAACATGCCCGAGGATGCGTTCGAGATCCCCCAGGAGAGGCTCCTCCTCTTCTGGTGTTATCTCGAGACGCGCGAGTGAAGCCACGTGCTCGAGCGTCACTTTGTCGATGATCGTTGCCATGATGCCTCCTGTATGCGTTTTCTCAGGTTCCCTGTCCAACGAGGGAGAGGAATTGCTGTTCATCAAGGATCTCGATTCCCAGTTGCCGGGCCCTGGCCATCTTGCTCCCCGCGGTGGATCCTGCGACGAGCGTCGTCACCTTCAGGGAAATGGTCTCCGACGTCTCGGCTCCGAGCGCACGCACCAGTTCCTGTGCTTTGCTGCGTGCCATGGTGGACAGCTCGCCGGTGAAGACGAAGACCTTGCCAGTGAGAGGACCATGCGTTGCGGGGGCCGCGGCGTCGACCATCCGAACTCCTGCCTCCAGCAGGCGCTCGATGAGGGTGTGGTTGCGCTCTTCTCGGAAGAAGGCCGTGATGTTCTCGGCCGTTTTCTCTCCGATGCCGTAGACATGTGTCAGGGATTCAAGCGTGGCCGATGCGAGAGCCTCTATGGAGCCGAAGGCATTGGCCAGATCGCGGGCAGCTACCTCACCAACCTGGGGAACGCCCACGGCATATAGCACACGGGCAAGACCCCTTCCCTTGCTTTCTTCGAGATGAACCAGCAGCTTGCGGGCCACGAGAGGTCCCATGCGCTCCAGTCGAAGAAACTGTTCCTCCGTCAGTTCGTAGAGGTCGGCGACATCGTGAGCCAGTTCGGCTGTGACGAGCTGGTCGACGACTGCTTCACCCAGGCCTTGGATGTCCATGGCGTCCTTCGAGCACCAATGCAGCAGCCTTTCCCGCACCTGCGCAGGGCACGAGGCGTTCACACACTTGGTGGCCGCTTCATCTTCGATACGCACCAGCTGCGAGCCGCACACCGGGCATGCGGCCGGCATGATGAAGGGGCGCTCCATGCCGGTGCGGGCGGAGGGCACGGGTCCCAGGATTTCGGGGATGACCGAACCTGCCTTGCGCACGACGACGGTATCTCCGATAAGGATGCCAAGACGCTTGACCTCGTCGTCGTTGTGCAGGGTCGCCCTCGAGACGACCGACCCGTCGATCTCCACCGGTGTGAGCACGGCGACCGGCGTCGCGACTCCCGTTCGACCGATGGAGACAATGATATTCTCGAGGCGTGTTTCCTTTTCTTCAGGAGGGAACTTCCAGGCAGAGGCCCATCGCGGCTCCTTGGCCGTCTGGCCCAACCTACGCTGCAGCGATATGTCATTCACCTTGAACACGATACCATCGGCAGCAAACGGCAGCGAATTGCGGGCAGCTGAAATCTCCCGCGTGGCTGCCCACATCTCGGCGGGTGTCCGCACGAGGCGCACAAATGGCGATACACGGAAACCGACGCTGGCAATCCAGTCCAGCAAGCTCTTCTGGGTGGGGAGCACCAAGTCCTCTGACGTTTCCCCCAGCGCATATGCCACCATATGCAGCGGGCGCGAAGCAGTGATGCGGGGGTCCAGCTGGCGCAGGGTCCCCGCAGCCGCATTGCGCGGATTGGCGAACAGGGGATCGCCTGAGGTAGCCCTCGTAGCATTCAGTGCCTCGAAGTCACGCCTGAACATGACCATTTCGCCACGGATCTCGACCAAGTCCGGAATACGGCTCCCTACGCTGGCGAGGTTCATGGGGATGGAACGCACCGTCCGGACGTTGGCGGTGACGTCTTCGCCAGTTGCACCGTCTCCGCGCGTAGAGCCCTCTACCAGGAGTCCCTTCTCGTAGCGAAGCGAGATGGCAAGCCCATCCATCTTGATCTCCGTCAGATACTCGACGGGGTCATCCTGTCCGAGTGCTCGCCGGACGCGGGCGTCGAAGAGCACCACGTCTTCTTCGGAGAACATGTTGCTGAGGCTGAGCATCGCAACGTGATGGCGGACTGTCGTGAATCCCCCGAGGGGGGCTCCGCCCACGCGTTGCGTCGGTGAGTCCGGAGTCACCAGATCCGTGAACTCGTCCTCCAGACTCTTGAGCTCGCGCATCAGGGCGTCGAAGGCTGCGTCTGCTATCCTTGGGCTGTCCAGGACATAGTATTCGTGGTTGTGAAGGTCGATCTGTGCCTTGAGCTCCCGTATGCGTTCGCGCGCTGTGTCGCGGTCCATGGATCCCTCCTGTCAGGGCGTAAGAACAAAGAGACCGGTGGCGAGAGCAAGGACGGAGTGCATCCCTGGCAGCTGAAACACTCGTACCTCGTCGCTCTCAGCCGTACTCCACTGGCGGACAAGTGCGCGGGTCTTCATGTCGTAGATGCCAAGGAAGTAGACCGCAGTCTGAGAGGTGGTCTGCTCCTGGAACAGGAGTGCGCACTCTCCGTCGGAGATCGAAGCATCGACTGCACCGAAGTTGAGTTTTGAGGCTGACAGCAGCTGTTGGCCGTCCCTGTCGATGATCTCCGCAGTGCGTCCATAGGTCAGAAAGCAACTGCCCAGTGCGCGAAGGCCGGGATTGTCGGAGGTGGAAGTCGTCTGTGCTATTGTTGTTCCTGTCTGGTCAAAGAGATACCGAGGCAGGGGACCGGGGGCGCCCGAGACGCTGCGGCCGTAGCCGGCCAGGATGCGTGTGCCGCTCTCGTCGACAGCCGTGACGAGCCCTGCCAGTTTCTGATCTGGGTTGGGGACCGCGAATTTGGCGATCACTTTGCCTTGCGGCGAAATTGTGTAGATGGTGCCGCCTGCCAGTGTCACGACGAGCATCCCGCTGCGCGCAAGACTGATCTGTGACCCACGGCCGAAATCGGGTACGGTGTAGCCACCCATGTATTTACCGGCAATGTCGTAGGTGACGAACTGCCGGGACTGGTCCTCGAGGAACGAGTAGACGACGGCAACCCCTCCGGTGACGGTGAACACGGTTTGCTCGACGACACTGGGAGCTGTCGTCTTTCGCGACCATTTCTGGCGAAGCGCATCGTCCAGCAGTGTCAGCCGCTGTCCCGCTACCAGAAGGTACTTGCCTGACGTACTCAACGTCAAGGACGTGGGGCTGTCCACCAGCTCCACGCCTTCGCTCTGGCTTGTCCATCCGCGCAGTGAAAACACCTGGCCGGCCGCGGTCAGGACATATCCCTGGTCCTGTGTGCCCACGATTCCAATAGGGTAGTCACTGGTCTTGAACTGCGAGGCCACGTGCAGCGCCGTCTTCTTGCCACGAAGTGCCCACATGGTTGCGGCACCCACGGTTGACGCCACAATGACGAGGGCGACCAGCCAGCGCCGATTGTGGGGGAGCAGTTGCCGCAGACCATGCGACTGAATGGTTTTCTTCATCTCATCACCAGGACAATTCTAGCCTGAACGTCCGGTTTGGCAAAGAAGAGGCTGACGAGCGCAACGGCACGTGGTTCCTGGCGTTGCTTTTGGCGGATGCTCCAATATACTGACCATATCGATCAGGGAGGTGGCTAGTGGACAAGTTCACAGAACGGGTCATTGCAGGTGCGAAGCGCCTCGGCGCAAGCTACTGCGATTGTCGTCTCATTGACATGGAACGCGAAGATGTCTCGGTTGTCGGGGGAGCACCCCGCGCCGTCGTGCATGCTCACCAGCGTGGATTTGGGGTCCGCATCATTGCGAACGGGGCATGGGGGTTCTCATCATCGTCTGTCGTGACGGACGCCGAGGCCGACCATATCGTCGAAGAGGCCGTCGAAATAGCGCACGCGAGTGCGCTGGCAAAGAAGAAGGAGGTCGTGCTGGCCCCAGTCTCTTCCAGCGAAGACATGATACCGCACCAGGCGGACGTGGATCCCTTCACGATCCCTGATTCCGAGAAGATCGGACTGCTCGCTGAAGCCACCAGAGCGATGATGCTACCGGGAGTCGTCCTTGCGCGAGGTCAGATGCAGTTTCTGAAGGAGCGCAAGAGCTTCGCGTCATCCGAGGGCTCATACATCGTCCAGGACCGTGTCGAGAGCGGTGCCGGCGTCAGTGCCATGGCGGCCAGCGACAACAGCGGCGTCCAGATCCGCAGCTACCCCATGTCCTCCTCTGGTGACAACGCTCAGTCGGGCTGGGAGTTTGTGGAAGCCATGAAGCTTCTGGAACATGCGGAGCCGACCGCCAGGGAAGCGCTGGCACTCCTGTCTGCCAAACCATGTCCATCGGGAGTCAAGGATCTGGTCGTTGGTGGGCAGCAACTCGCGTTGCAGGTCCACGAGTCATGTGGCCACCCCTGCGAGCTGGACCGGGTCATGGGCATGGAGGCATCGTTCGCCGGGACATCATTCCTGACGCCCGACAAGAAAGGCAACTTCCGCTACGGGTCCGACATCGTCAATCTGACCGCGGACCCCACCATTCTCCACGCCCTGGGCGGACTCGCGTATGACGACGAGGGGGTGAGGGGCCGCAAAGTGTACCTGGTACGGGGCGGCATGTTCGAGCACTACCTCAACTCGCGTGCATCAGCTCCCGTCGTGGGCGAGGAGCCCATGGGGGCGATGAGGGCCGACGGCTTCGCGCGTTCTCCCATTGTCCGTATGGTGAGCATCAACCTCGAACCGGGCGACCTGACCTTCGACCAGTTGATCGGCGGTGTGGACGACGGTCTTTACGTGGACGGCATCAAGAGCTGGTCCATCGATGATCGACGCCTGAACTTCCAATTCGGCAGCGAGATCGGCTGGGAGATCAGGGGAGGGAAACTGCAGGACATGGTGAAGAATCCGACGTATACCGGCGTCACGTATGAGTTCTGGAGGTCCTGTGACGGCATCGGAGACCCTGGGCTGTACCATGTGTGGGGTGTCGACAATTGTGGCAAGGGAGAACCGATGCAGGTGGCACATGTGTCACATGGCACGTCGCCTGCCCGGTTCCGTCATGTTCAGGTGGGGGTGCTTCATGAGTAGGGAACAACTTCACGGCCTCATGCACGACGCACTGAGGGCGTCGGACGCAGACCAGACAGAGATCGTGACCATGACCTCCAACAGCGCTCTCACGTGGTATGCCGAGAACATCATCCATCAGAACGTGGCCGAGCATACAGCGCAGGTTCAGGTTCGCGCCGCCCACGGGAAGAAGGTCGGGAGCGCCTCGACGACCGATTGCTCTCCCGAAGGTCTGGCACTTATTGTGCGGCAGGCATCGCAGGCTGCACGACTCATGCCTGACGATCCCGATTTTCCAGGTCTTCCGTCTCCTAAGCCCATCGCTGCAGGGCTCATCGGCGGTTGGGTCGGGGCGACCGCCGTCTCCCAGCCCGGAGAACGTGTTCTAGCGGTGAAGAAGGTCATTGAGCGCGCGGAGCACGAGGGCCTGCGCGCGGCCGGGACCTATCAGGTGCAGAGCTCTGAACTGGCAGTCGTGAGTTCGATGGGCGTGGCGGCCTATCACCAGTACACGGTCGCAGGGCTGAAAGCCGTCGTCATGGGCGATGACAGTTCCGGGTATGGTCGGATGTCGTCGGCCGATGTTGCGGACATCGATCCGGAAGCCGTGGGCGAGCAAGCCGTGCGTACTGCGGTCGAGACACGGCATCCCGCTGAGGTCGAACCCGGAGCCTTTGAGGTGGTTCTAAGCCCGTTTGCGGTGGAGGAGCTCATGGGCATGCTGGCCTATCTTGCCCTATCCGCTCGCAGTGTTGAGCAGCATACGTGTTTCCTGGAAGGGCACGAGAGTGAGCAAATCGCCTCCCCTATCGTCAGTCTGTACGACGACGGGCTGGACCCTGCAGGAATGCCTATTCCTTTCGATTTCGAGGGAATGCCGAAGCGTCGCGTCGATTTCCTGACTGAAGGCAAAGGAGGGAATGTCGTGTACGATTCCTACTACGCTGCCAAGATGGGTCGCGCGACGACAGGACATTCACTTCAGCAACCAAACGACATCGGTCCGTATCCACTCAACATCTTCATGGGTGCGGGTGACAGCAGTGAGGGCGACATGGTTTCCCACGTCGAGCGAGGCATCTACGTAACCCGTTTCTGGTACGCGAACCCAGTCGAGCCACGGCGCGCGGTGGTCACGGGGACAACGCGTGACGGCACGTACCTCATCGAGAACGGCCGCAAGACACACGGGGTTCGGAACCTGCGGTTCACGCAGGGGCTCGTCGACATGCTTGCGCACACTGTCGAAATCAGCCGGAACCGCGCGGTCCTGGCTTCATCATTCGGAATCGGCGCAATGGTGCTCCCCAGTATCCGGGCCGAGGGGTTCCAGTTCACCGGTGTGACCCGGTAACAGAACGGCAAAGGGAGGAACAGAAATGAGACGTATCGCAATCATGACAGCAGGGGCAGACGCACCAGGGATGAATGCAGCCATTCGCTCCGTTGCAAGACGTTCGTTTGAGCTCGGATACGATGTCCTGATGGTACGGGACGGGTTCGAAGGACTCGTGCGTGGCGACATCGAGATCATGAACAAGAAGACAGTGTCCGGCATCCTTCCCCTCGGTGGGAGCATCCTCGGCTGTTCCAGGGTGTCGCCCGAGTTTGCGGTCCAGAACCTGGGGAAGATACGCGACGTCCTGGAGAGCAACAGTATCACGACCAGTATCATCATTGGTGACCGCAGTGCCGTCGGTGTGGCGGCAGTACTCGATGCAAACAGCATTCCGTGTGTCGTCGTGCCCAATACCATCGACAATGACGTCTTTGGCACCGACTTCAGCATAGGATTCGACAGCGCGATCACGACCATCAGCGATGCGCTGGACAAGCTCCATTCGACGGCGTCGGCGCATCATCGGGTCATGATCGTGGAGGTCATGGGCCGTCAGTCCGGCTGGCTGGCGCTGTACGGCGGCCTCGCAGGGGGAGCCGATTTCATAGCCATCCCTGAGCAGCCCGTACCCATAGAGACGCTGGCAACACACCTCAAGCAGCGGAAGGAAGAGGGGAAGGATTTCTCCATCGTCGTTGTCGCCGAGGGATACCCGGTAGCCACACATGAACCAACTGTTGCGGGAAGGCCCGTGGCGGGATACGGACTGGCAGAAGCCTTGGCCAGCACGACCAACCTGTCCATACGTGTCACGGTGCTGGGCTATCTCCAGCGGGGCGGCTCGCCCACGGTCTTTGACAGGTTGCTGGCCACCCGGCTCGGCCTTGCGGCCGTGAACGCGGTGCGCGAAGGCAAGTCTGGAATCCTTGTGGGTGAGGTTGGGCAGCGCATCGCCTTCACCGACCTCAGGGAAGCGACGACTCAATCACACGTCATCCCGGCCGACATTGTCCTTCAAGCCAAGACCTTCTACTAGGTCCTGGCCGACCAACCACGCTGCCGCTTGACAGCAAACGCCCCGGCCATCAGACCGGGGCGTTCTTTGTTGATCAGTGTTGTGAGGCGGCGCGGACTACTTCCGCCAGTCGCGTGGATAGAGGAAATCGATGCCGACTGTGCGCTGCGAGAGCTTGGCGATAGGAGGAGGGACGCGTTTGAACTGGGATGTCAGAATCTTGAGCTCGACCCTGTGCACAAGGTCGAGTTCGAAGCCTTCCGAGTTGACTTCGGCGGACGAACACCGCTGGTCGACCAAGAGGTATAGGATCTGGTCGAGCGTCTCGTAGCTCAGACCGATTTCTCCCTCATCCGTCTGGCCGGCCCAGAGGTCGGCGGAAGGCGCCTTGGCGATGACTTGCTGCGGCAGTCCAATGTGACGTGCGAGCGACCGCACCTGGGTCTTGTACAGGTCGCCGATGGGCATGAGGGCACATGCCATGTCACCATACCACGTCGAGTAGCCGACCAGGAGTTCGCTCTTGTTGCTGGTTCCGATGACGAGGGCGTTCTCCTTTTTCGACTGGTCGAAAATGACAGCCATGCGCAGGCGAGCCAGGAGGTTGCCCGTCCGCAGCCGGTCGATGCCGGGCTGCAGTGCAAGGTACGCATCGGCCATGCCGCTGATGTCCAGCTCCTGCCAGGGAACGCCGCAGAACTCGAACATCGTGTGGGCATCTCGTCTACTTTCGTCTGAACTGGCTCTGCAGGGAAGGAAGATGGCGTGCACATGGTCGGCCCCAAGTGCGTCGACGGCCAGTTTGAGCACCAGCGCAGAGTCCAGTCCACCGGAAAGCGCGATGCACGCCTCTGTGAACCCACTCGTGTGCAGCTCTTCCTGGACGAACCGTTTGAGATAGTCGTAGACAAGTGTGTTGTTGAGTGCAAGGGCGTCCGCCGTCATGAGTTCCTCCTCGTTTCCAGAGCATGGCGTACGATCTCCAGGTCTTCCTCCCGGCGAATGGGAAGCTGGTAGCGGTGTCGTGCAATGTGCGCCGTGTCGACGGTCCCGAGGACCTGTACTGCCTCGAACAGTGGGGCCGAGATGGTGATTCCTCCGACTGGGTCGCTGAGAGCCGAACCTCCGTAGAACCCGAGCCCGTCGTCGAATCCCACGCGGTTCACATACACGACGAACATCCCGAGGAACGTGCTAGCCGAACCGAGGGCCAAGCCGACGGTCTGCTCGATTGCCAGTTGCTCGCCACCAAATCCGCGGGCCGGCATGGCGCTGGGCGCCAGCAGCAGTTCCACGCCGAGAGCTGCCATCGTGGACACCTCGAGGGGATGGAACAGATCACGACAGATGACGATGCCAGTGCGCCCGAAGCGTGTGTCGAAGACCGAGAGTTCCCCCCCGCGTCCAAAGAACTTGAGTTCCTCGAACATGCCGTGTGTAGGCAGGTACATCTTGCGGTGAACGTGGCGGACTTCACCGGCGTCCATGAAGAACGCACTGTTGTAGGGAATGCTGTTTGCTCCTTCTTCGACGAATCCTGCGCAGATCGCGATGTGACGCGAAAGCTCACGGAGGCAGGCGAACTCGGGGCAGTCGGCGGGGCGCATGACGTCGAGCGTCTGGTCCTTGAGTGTGTACCCGGTGAGTGAAAGCTCGGGGAAGACAATCAGGTCGGCGCCGGCCTCAAGTGCTTGCTCCACTTGAGCGACGTGCATCTTCACGTTGTATTCCAGATCACCGCACGCAGGGTTCACCTGGGCGAGAGCGACGGTATAGGTCATCGGACGTCCCCCACGGGGCGGACAGTGTGACGGACCAGGACAAGCACGGGAAGGCCGAGAAGAATGACAACGGCCGCCTCACCAGCCAGGATCGAGAGCGCCACCGGCACGTAGACTCCCCAGGAGAAGTGCGTCAGGATGAAGCGCAGACCCGCCGTGAGGCTGTGTGCGAGAGGCAGGCTCTCGGCTCCCGGCAGCGTGAGTGTCGATACGTATGCGGGCACGATGAGCGCGTTGAGGACGATCGGCGGTATCGCTGCTAGCCAGAGCTTGCCGGTTCGCCGCAAACGTCTTGTGAGAAGGGCTGCCAGCGCGGTCACAGCGGTGCCAATAACGACGTCGATGAGACCAAATGGGGAAAACAGGTTGGCGACAAGGCAACCGACAGCTACACCAACGACTGCCTCGTCGAGCAAATATGGCAGCAGGACCAGAGCCTCCCCCAGCCGGAACTGTACGGCTCCGTAGCTGAAGGCAGTGAAGGGTGGAACCATTGTGAAGACGATGTACATCGCGGCAATGAGGGCGGCACGGGTAATCTGGACAGTGCTGTGCCGGTTCATTCTGGAGATTTGCGCTCGCTGGGAGGAGTTGTCGCGGTGGTGTCCGCAATATCCTTGCTCCCGCCGCTTGTTTTCAGTCGCTTGCTCTGCTCAAGCATCATCCCGCGAAACCTCTTCCGGAGAGCCATGTCGCCGGCGAATGCGATCCCGGTGGCAAGCAGCAGACCGATGAAGAAAGAGGCATACGCCAGCGCCTCGGCTGACGTTTGTATTGTCGGAAAGAACAGAATGCTCAGTTCAACGCGTGTCGCGCGCAACGGGCTAATGATGAGTGCGAAGACGACAAACACGGCAAGAAGAACGACCGAACTGGTCAACATTCGCTTCACATAACACCTCCAGGCTTTACCTTATCATAGTACAGGCATTCTTGACAACGGCAACTATCTGCCTAATATACCCCATGGGGTATATGATGGAGAAGACAAAGGTCTTGCATAGCCTTCGACGTGTCGAAGGGCAGTTGCGCGGGATTCAGAAGATGGTCGACGAAGGTCGTCCGTGCGATGAAGTCCTGGCGCAGCTTGTGGCTGCGCATGCGGCCGTTGGTCGCATCGGAACCGATATCATTCTCAACGAGGTCGGCTGCCGCGGGCAACAGAATCTCACCCCCGAGAAGGAACTGGAGCGCCTGGAGAGACTTCTTCTCACATACAGTGGGCTCAAGTAGAATGGCGAAGCAGGCATGGCATTGAGAAGACAATCCTGCAAGGAGGAACACATGGAAGACAACGAGATTGTTGCAACAACTGCGAACTTTCAGAGCGAGGTACTCTCTTCTTCGCTACCCGTCCTGGTTGATTTCTGGGCCGTGTGGTGCGCTCCGTGCCGCATGATTGCACCGGTCGTTTCCGAGATCGCCAATGAATACGCAGGCAAGTTGAAGGTCGCTCGCCTGAATGTGGACGAGAATCAGGAGATTGCCGCTCGCTACGGTATCATGAGCATACCAACACTGGCATTGTTCAAGGGCGGCGTCGTCGTCGACCAGGTCGTCGGCGCCGTTCCAAAGAGGGCCGTCACAGTGAAGATCGACGGCCTGCTCCAGAAGAGCTAGGACATTTTCATAGGTTTGCAGAGCGGGTGGCTGCCTGGGTGGCGACCACCCGCGTTGTCGTTCTTGGCGCATAGGCGAAGGTGTAACATTCTCGGAGCAAACGGAACCGTCCCGAAGTGTAACATTCTCCATCTTTGCGCGGCCCATGCATTTTCTTGCTTGTCAGCCTGGCGCTAATCGGTACAATAGATGGGGTGAGATAGATGTTCCCGACAGAACGGCAGAAGCGCATATTGCTGGCCATCGTCCGGAAGTACGTGGACGACGGCGAGCCTGTCAGTTCGGGATTCGTAACCAGCCAACTGGGCAACGACCTCTCGTCTGCGACGATCCGCAATGAAATGGCGGAGCTTGGCACCATGGGGTATCTTCAGCAGCCTCACATATCCGCCGGGCGCGTTCCGACTGTCCTGGCCTATCACATGTATATCTCGGCATTCCTCGTCGAGGCGACGCGTCACCGCATGTTCACCGGACCGATGGATCTCCCGTTGCAGTACGAGAGTCTTCCACGTCTGTTCGACGGTGTGGCGACTGCCGTGTCTGACCGCACGAAGAAGGTGAGTTTCGTCCTGTCCCCCCAGGTCAACTCTGTGACCCTGCGTCATGTCAGTCTCGTGCCGTTCAGCGAGACAGTGCTCATGCTGGTCTTCATCACCGACCGCGAGAACGTCGAGGGATACAAGCTGCTTGCTCCGGCGGACACGACTGAACAGGAACTCGCAGACATCAATGCCATATTTGCCAGGGATCTCCGCGGGAAGAGCCTCGAAGAGGGCATTCGTACCCTTCGTTTTGGCAACGTGCTGCCTCAGGACCTTGCTCTGCGCTACGGAGGCGTCCTGGACGCCGTGGGTGAACTTGTGGAAGGCGAGTTGCGCAAGGGAGAGAGTCAGATCTTTGTCCGGGGTATCGAACAGATGCTGAGCGAGCTTCCCGATGACCAGATTGGGGCCTTCTCCACACTGAGCACCTTCCTGAGCCGCGAAGAGGTCGTGAAACCCTACCTGAACTCGCTGAGCGATCGGGGAGAGATCAGCCTGTTCATTGGAGAGGAGAACCAACGGGAGGAACTGAGAAGCTTCAGTCTCGTGTCCGTGAGCTACTCGCTCGATTCGAACCAGCGTGGCCTTCTTGGTCTCGTCGTTCCCATCCGCATGAACTACCTCCGGGCCATCACGGTCCTGGAGAGTTTCGCAGGGTACCTCGGCAGGGTCTCGGGTAGCGGCTGATCCATGCCGGCGTTCGAGGCGGGTCGGTCGCTCAGGCTGGGCGAACATGTCATG
>JAPLGK010000202.1 GCA_026390195.1 Caldisericota bacterium | reverse complement strand
AAGAAGCGGGCTGCGAAGTCCTGCAACTGGACGAACTTCGACAGTGCATTCAGCATATCTGTCGAGTTCTCGACCTCAAAGAAGGCTTCAGGCATCTTCCTTTCGTTGAACCACACAACGTCCACAGTCTGAGCCTTTCTCAGCGTCTCGTCATACGTGAACTTGTACATCACCGGGACGGTTGTGACCGATGCCAAGGTTCGTTGCATGAACGGTCTATTCTTGTCCTGCAACGGCACAAAAGTCTCCATGTGGCGCATCGCACCGACTTCGGCCAGCAGACCCTGGTAGTACGCATGAGTATTCTCACTCACTCTGACGACAGGGGTCTTCCCGGATGGCAAGACGCTTTCAGGCAAGCGATCTCGACAGTTGTTCAGCGCCCACAGGCCCGGACGAATTCTGAAGAAGAACCGCCGGTCCTGCACGATCCTGCGAATCGATGCGAAGGGGGTCTTTGTCCCCCATGTGCACTCCATGATGGCTGGCACAACCTGATAGAGTCGCCCGAGTGTCGCATATCCACCCTCGCGCTCCATCGCCTCAATAACGGCTTCGTGCTGCTTCATATTGGTCCTCTCCTATCCTTTTCTGGCAGGTCTCTGGGGCAACTCCGACGCGTCAAACAGGCTTTCTGTCTCGAGTTCCCCTGACGCAGTCGGACCTTCCTCGCCGAGGAGCCAGTTGTGGTCGAACAGGAAGGTCATGAGATCGCTCTTGCGCCGCTCATACATGTCGGGACGGAGGACGGGGTGCAGCTTCTGCACGGTGATGGGTGGGTGGAGGTAGTAGATGAAGTTGGCACCGGACCGGCCGTGCTCGAGCAGTTGCTCCGGGACCTCGGCGTCAAGGCATGAGACCCGCATCAGCGCAAGGTAACCTTCATGCAGATCTTCGAAGTAGGACAGTGCCGCCGAGGGGCTCCACAGCGAGAACCAGCTCTCAGCGCATAATCCCGCGAACACTGCGTAGGTGACGGGGATATGCAGGTAGCTGTCTACTTCGGCCACGTAGGACAGGGGATAATCGATCAGATTGGTTTGCTCCTGAGCCGTAGCGCCGAGCTGCGACAACTGCAACCGAGAGCGACCCTTGCGCGGGTCAAGGACGAACGGGCCACGGTGTCCGATGGGGCGCTTCTTGCAGACGAACAACTGCGGCTCCAGGTGTATGCCCATGCTCACGCCACTCAGGGCGAACACGTTGACCCGTTCGTCGCGCCACGCCATTTCGATCTGCATACGATGCACCTCCACCTTTGACAGACCTCTACCAATTATGGTAGGCCTGCTGGCCAAAACGTCAACACGCCTCTGCGGAACTCTGGGGCCCCGGGCAACGTCAACGTCATTGGAGCATCATCGCTTTTCCAAGGTTGAAGCGGTGACGGACGTGGTACAATGAACCATCCATTTGACAAGAGTCTGGGGGTTTCGCTGCATGAAAGTCGCAATCAAGGTGCTGGTCGTTCTGCTGGCTGTCCTGATCGTCGCGGTCGGCGTTGCATGGTACATGCTCGGTCATGGAGGCCAGCAAGGGGGAACGAATGTTCCCACGGTGGATTCTGCCCCCGCCCGGCAACTCCTGAGCGACCTGAAGGCGAACAGCAGCCTCGAGTTTTCGATGGCTGTGCCGCGCACCTTCGACTGGTACGTGACCTCCAGCGAGGGCAACCCAACGAGGCTGACCCTCTCGGGCGTCGTCATGATCGCCACGTCGGCGACCTCGGACGAAGCTGTGAATATCGACGCCTGGCTGCGCAAGCAAGGTTTTGCGGGGGACACCGAAAACAACAGCTTTGGCGACACGACGGTCTGCGAGGGGTACGTCAAAGACTCGCTCGTGGTCCTGGTTGTGACGCCGGTCTCGTCCGACGGCACGACGACGGAGGCGACCCAGCTGGTCGTCTATGCCGGCGTGTTGCCGGAGACCCCAGCCACCAACTGACCTCAGGACACAGGACATGCACAAGGCGGGAGCATTACTGCTCCCGCCTGTTTCATTGCGTTTGTTCCCTGCCGCCTACTCCGGCATCACCACGACGATAGGCGTCATAGAGTCGTCGTTGCCCGCCGGGTTGTCCTCCAGCGACCGCCTGAGCCAGTCCTCGTCGACACCCCCGGTCGACGCGACGACCTCGGCCCCGTACACGTCGTTGACGTCCACCACACTGACGCGCGCGCCCGTGCGCTCCAGGCGCCTGATGCTGGTCTCCACGTTCAGTGGTCCGGGGACGAGACAGGCGTCATAGGGCATGACCTTGTCGCTGTCAACTGCCTTGGCCACGGGACCCACGACCGCATAGAACCAGCCCTTGTGGTGCAGCAGCTTTCCCAGTACCGTGGCGCCCGCCCCGAGAAGGACGCGGAACGTCCCGGCGAGTTCGATGTACGCCTGCACCTTCCACGCCGCCTCCTTCGGATAGCTGTACCAGTGCACGAAGGTGCCGTTCCCGTGCCCCGTGTACGGGCCGAGGAAACGCGCCAGGCGTGACGGCTTGAACGTGCCAATCCACATCAGCGTCCCCTCGCACATGGTCATCACGCTGCTGGCAATCGTAACGACGCCTGTCGGGTGCTCCTGGTGGACCCTGTCCACGATCGACGAGAGGTCGCTCACCTCGGTGAGCAGCCCGGTGTACACG
>JAPLGK010000005.1 GCA_026390195.1 Caldisericota bacterium | reverse complement strand
CATCGCTCTCAAGTCGTCTCTTGATGACCGCTATGGGCTTGAGACAATTACGAGCCATTCGGGTATTCGCCTTGAATCGGCTATCGTGGCATCTCCATCTGACGTGCTCAGGATTGTCGAGGAGAAGCAGGTGGAAGTCGTCGGCATCGATGAGGTGCAGTTCTTCGATCCCGGGATTATCGAGGTTTCTGAGTATCTTGCGGGCAAGGGCGTTCGCGTCATCCTCGCTGGACTCGACCAGGACTTTCGTGGTGAGCCGTTCGGGCCTATGCCTGAGCTTCTTTCGCTTGCGGAAGAAGTGACGAAGCTGACGGCTGTCTGCATGGTATGTGGCAGACCGGCGACGCGTACTCAGCGCATCGTCAATGGACGTCCAGCGCGATACGACGACCCGGTGGTGATGGTCGGTGCAGCCGAGACCTATGAAGCACGGTGTCGTGAGCACCATGTGGTTCCCGGTCGACCAGAACGCGTGCTGGAGAGGGAGCGCCTCATTTGAGACACAAAGAGAGCCCATGAGCCTGGAGACAGAACAGTTGGCAAGTAGAATCCATGAAATCGACGAGCGAGTTGCCAACCTGCGCTATGATGTCGATCAGAAAGAAATCCAGAAACTGACTCTGGAGCGGCGCACGATGGACTCTCTGTTCGGACTTCTCACTCGCGAAGAGTCTCTGAGGACTCAGCTTGCTGACAACGATGCACTTCTCGCAGAGGGAACGGATTCTGAGTTCGCTGCCATGATCGCAGAAGACAAGCTCCGACTTCGGCGGGAACTGGAAGCCGTTCACACTCAGATCGAGGAAGAACGTATTCCCAAAGACCCAGATGACGACAAGAATACCATCATCGAGATCCGGGGAGGCGTCGGTGGCGACGAAGCAGCCTTGTTTGCCGCCGATCTGTTTCGCATGTATTCGTACTTCGCAAGTCAGCATGGCCTCAAGATAGAGGTCGTCTCGAGTCACCCAACCGAGATCGGGGGGTTTAAGGAAGTCGTCTTCTCAGTGCTTGGGGTAGGAAGCTACAAGCTCTTCAAGTTCGAGAGTGGCGTCCACCGCGTCCAGCGTGTCCCTGAGACGGAGGCTTCTGGACGCATTCACACTTCCACTGCTACCGTAGCGGTGCTGCCTGAAGCTGAAGATGTCGACGTGCATATCGATGACGCCGACATCAGGCTTGAACTGTTTCATGCGTCTGGACATGGAGGGCAGAACGTTCAGAAGGTAGAGACAGCTGTCCGCATGACGCACATTCCAACAGGCATCACTGCGTCATGCCAGGATGAGAGGTCTCAGCTGAAGAATAAGGAGAAGGCTCTCAAGGTGCTCCGATCCCGCGTCTATGAGTTCATGAAGGAGAAGGCCGACAGTGAGATGATCGATGAGCGCCGGGCTCAGATTGGCAGTGGCATGCGCAATATGCGTATCCGTACCTACAACTTTCCTCAAGGTCGTCTGACTGACCATCGGATAGGCCTGTCCCTGTACAACCTGCCTCTCATCATGGAGGGAAACCTCGATCCAGTAGTCGACGCTCTTCACCGGGCTTCCCGGGAGAGGACTCTTGAGACACCCATTCTGCAGGACAACGACGATTGACTCTGCGAGAAGTACTTACGCATACTGAGCAGCGCGCACAGCTCTCGTCGCAGGAACACGGTGAACTGCAGTACGTTGTCGCTGCAACCAGAGGATGGAGCCGTTCAGATCTGCTCATCCGGCTGGATCTACCTGCCGAGGCTGGCATGCAGATATTTGTGGAGCATGCTGCCCAACAACTGGCCGATGGATACCCTGCGGAGTACCTCACCGGCTATGCCGCTTTCTGTGATATCGTCGTACGAGTGCGGGAGGGCGTTCTTGTGCCTCGCCCGGAGACGGAAAGTCTGGTGCAGATGGCCGGGGACTTCATTATCGAGGAGGATCGCCCTCGCGCCATCGCACTGGACCTTTGCTCCGGTTCGGGGGCTATCGCTCTGGCACTGGCCGCCAGACTGCCACAGGTAGCAGTTGTGGGACTGGAGCTTGATCCCATATCTGTATCGTGTTCCCGCGAATCCGCCCTGGACGCGGGTTTGTCAGAGCGGGTCAGGTTCATCCAGGGCAACGTGCTGGCAGCGTGGGGACTTACCCTCTCCGATTTTCGCAGTCGCACGGATGTCATTGTCAGCAATCCTCCTTATGTGCGTGAGCAGCGTCTGTTGCCGGCGCACGCGTCCTCGCCCGTTGAACCGGTCCGGGCACTCTATGGCGGCACGTCAGGCATGGTCTTCTACAAACGGATCATTGCACAGGCTTGTGACTGGTTGCGGCCGGGTGGGCTGTTGCTGCTGGAGATTGACGATGGACTGGAACAGGGTTTTCTGAACCTGTTTGAGCGGTATGGACTGCAGGGCGGGCGCTGGTCGCCTGACCTCAGAGGGCTGCCGCGCTACGCGGAGGCACGTCGAGCAGAATGAACACGTTCAACTATGTCTTGCGTGATCTTGCGGTTTTTGCCGTTGCATACCTCGTCGGCTCTCTGCCGTTCAGCTACATCTTTGCCAAGATGATCAAGGGTGTGGA
>JAPLGK010000097.1 GCA_026390195.1 Caldisericota bacterium | reverse complement strand
CTCTTCTCCTGTGCCGTCGCCTCGTTGCTCGGCAGCATCACCGAGAATGTGTGGTCCGTGCCGGTCGCCACCTCGTGATTGAGAGCAGCAGTATGCACGGACACCCGCGTCACCGCGTCCTGTGCCAGCCTATTGACCGGGTCGCTCTCGAACGACGTCCTGAACCGCTCGAGCATCTCTTGCGTCATGACTGCCTGTGGATTGTGCTGACTCATGGTTCCACCTCCCGTCGTGTGGGTTCTGCCACCCGTCGTCACGTTCAGACTACACCGCTCCCGCGTTTTTGCGAGAGCCCCTGGCGTTGTATACTGCCAACATGAGACTGCGAATCGCAAGCTGGAACGTACGCGGCATGCCCCATCCGGCCGACCAGCTCGGGCTGCTGGCAGACCAGTACCCCGACATCCTGCTCCTGCAGGACGTAGGGCCGTCGGCCGTGCGTGCAGTCATGGATAGTCGCCTATGGAGCTGCGTCGCCGACACGTGGTCGCTCCCGCGCTCTTCCCAGGCCGTGACCCGTAGGGGCGGGTGTCTGATTACAGCTGCGGACGGCTGGCTCTTGACGTCAGCGGCCTCTGTTTCGGGCGACCTGTCCTCCAATCGTGCGCTTGCCGTCACTGCCACGCATGGCGGGACCGTCCTGACGCTCCTCTCCTGCTACTCCCCCACCAATACAGGCCCGGGCAGGAAAGAACGCCCCGACACCTTCAACACCCTGGCAGCCTGGCTGGCTGCCCTTCCCGCCCCCGTGGTGCTGGGCATGGACGCCAACGGCCCGCGCGTAGACCACCCCGACATCGAGCAGAACCGATGGTGGAGCGAGGAAGAGGCGCTGGTCCTCGGCGCCGATGCGCGAACCTCCGACGTGCTGCGCTTGTGGTACGCCGACCATCCCGCAGAACTGAAACGCCGGGTACGGTACTACCCCAACGGACCCCTTGCCGATTCGTATCACCGCGGTCGGAGAGCGAAGTACCTGCGCTGTCGCTACGACAGCATCCGCGTCTCGCCCGGCATCACCGTGACAGACGTCCGTTACCTGTACGAAGAGGCTGTCCGGGCCGGCAGTGATCACGCGCTGGTCATCACAGACATCGACCTGCCTGAATAGCAGAACGCCGCCAACCGTGTGGCCGGGGGCGGGGACATGCAACCGAAAACGGTCGAACTCTCCTGAGGGTCTTTTGCCACTGGTTCACGGCTGGGATCATGAGTCCCAAACGCAGGGCACCCTTGCCGGCACCAATCAGCTGGCGACTGATCCTGCCGATCTGGTTGATTTCCTGGAAGCCGTCTGGTATGATTTGGCGAGACTCAGATGAATTTGGATAGGGGGTAGTACAACTTGAAACCGAGCAGAGATCAAGCGTACGAACTGTTGTGCACGTACAACGACTCTCCTACCCTCATTACCCATGCTTTGGCGGTTGAAGGCGTGATGCGGCATTTCGCGCGCCTGTTGGGCGAGGACGAGGAAAAGTGGAGTGTCGTCGGACTGATGCATGACATCGATTATCAGATGTTCCCGGATCAGCACTGCATCAAGGCACGGGAGATCCTGACGGAACGCGGCATCGACGACGAGTACATCCACGCGATCATGAGCCATGGCTATGGCATCTGCTCCGATGTGAAGCCGGAACATGTTATGGAGAAGGTCCTCTTCGCGATAGATGAATTGACGGGCCTCATCAATGCATGCGCGATCATGCGACCGTCGAGAAGCGTGCTGGACCTTGAACTGAAATCAGTCATGAAGAAGTACAAGGACCACAGGTTTGCCGCCGGGGTGAACAGGGAAGTCATCGAGAAGGGTGCCTCCATGCTGAACATGGACTTGGACCATGTCATCACGGAGACCATCCTCGGCATGCGCGAAGTGGCTGAGGCTATCGGCCTCAAGGGAGAACTCTGAGCTGACCATCTCACCTGCAGGAGTCTTCCGATCCACCATTTCCGCGCATGCGGGAATCCATCCTTGGGCGGACGTGTGGGTCCCCGTCTTTGCGGGGACAACAGAGACGTCACGATTGGCGGCAACGAGAAAACCGGCCGGCCGGGATGCCGGCGGGCGGGTTGTTCTGTTCGTGGTGGAGGTGGCGAGAGTTGAACTCGCGTCCAAATACGTTAAACACAGCGTTACTACAGGTTTAGTCGGCTGTTGTACCTTGCGCTCGGCCGGGAGTCGACGCCCTGCTCTGCACGATTTCCCGTTTGGTACTCTCTGGCAAGGAACGGGAACGACCCTCGCCTGCGAGACCCCTATAGACGCGCCCCTGACGGACCCAGGGATGGACGGCCCGGAGGAACGCTAGCCGCGCTTAGGCAGCTAGAGCGTAATTGTTATTGGCTTGTTATTTTGTGACAGATGTTTAAAGAGGCCAACTGTCGTCCTCTACCTGCAACCCTGCACCTCACGTATCTGTCGAACCCCAGCACCCCCATGTCGTAGGTATCGCATGACAAGTATACCACGGAATCTCTGCGTACAACCACAGCATGCTGAATCGCACATGTCCGTCATGGAAGCCTGAAGTCATGGGTCCCCTCCTCCGCGGGGACGACGGAAAAGGACACCCGGAAGCCCACAGGCTTCCACCACTGCGAAGAAAGCGCCGGACGATGAACGCCCGGCGCAGTGATCGTTGTTCAGCAACACCGTCGAAGACCTTGCCTTACGGCTTCTTCTCCTCCATCACCAGGGTTTCGATGATGTCGTCGACCTTGAAGTCATTGAAGTTCTGCAGGCCCATACCGCACTCGTAGCCCTTGAGGACTTCCTTTGCGTCTGCCTTGAAGCGCTTCAGTGAGGAGATGCTGGAGTTGGCATACACGACGACGGCGTTGCGAACAACGCGGGCCTTGGCACCGCGGATGATCTTGCCGTCCTCGACCAGGCAGCCAGCGATGGCGCCGACACCAGTGATCTTGAACACGTCCTTGATGCGGGCGCGACCCTGCACGATCTCTTCAAACACCGGCTTCGTCAGCCCGGCGATCATCTTGTCGATGGAGTCTCCCAGTTCGAAGATGAGATCATATGTATGGATCTGAACTTTCTCGGTCGCGGCGACCTTGAGCGCTTCGGCCAGAGGGACGACGTTGAAGCCAACGATGACGGCGTTACTAGCGGAAGCCAGCAGGACATCGGACTTCGTGATACCGCCTGTGCCCTCGTGCAGGATCTCGAGAGGAATGGTCTTGGTCTTGACCTTCTTCAGCTCGAACTTGACGGCGTCCAGTGTGGAGAGCGCATCGGCTTTCAGGATGAGGGTGAGCTTCTTCTTCTCTAGCGCCTCTTCTTCGTTGAACAGGTCGTCCAGTGACAGCGGCTTCTTCTGTTCCTGCGCCAGGAACGCAAGGCGCTCCTTCTGCCGCTTCTCATCGATGATCATGCGGCACGAGTCGACGTCTTCCAGCGTATGGAAGACCTCACCGGCCTCGGGGAGTTCCGACAGGCCCATGACCTCGATGGGCATGAGCGCCTTCGCTTCGCGGAGGTTCGCGCCCGCCTCGTTGGTCATGCGCTTGACCTTGCCAACACAGTCGCCAACACGGATGTCGTCACCGACATGGAGCGTTCCGGTTTGCACGAGCAGGCGAGCCAGGACGCCGATGTTCTTGTCGACGCGCGCCTCGATGACGGAGCCGGACGGTTCGACAGAGGACCTGGTCTTGAGTCCTGCCATCTCCGCCTGCAGGAGGATCATGTCCAGCAGTTCGTCCACCCCTTTGCCGGTCTTGGCCGACACGGGAAGGAAGACGGTGTCTCCGCCCCAGTCGTCTGGCTGCAGACCGCGGTCCGCCAGCTGTTGCTTGACGCGCTCGGGGTTCGCCTCGGGCTTGTCGATCTTGTTCATGGCAACGATGATTGGGACCTTGGCCGCCTTCGCGTGGTCAAGCGCCTCAACGGTCTGTTCCTTGACACCCTCTTCGGCAGCGACGACCAGGATGACCACGTCGGTGACCTGCGAGCCCTTGAGACGCATCGAGGTGAATGCCTCGTGGCCGGGAGTATCGATGAAGATGATGGTCTTGCCCTTGATTTGGACCTCGTAGGCGCCGATCTTTTGGGTGATGCCACCCTTCTCGCGGCTGGCGACGCTGCTCTTACGGATGAAATCCAGCAAGGTCGTCTTGCCATGGTCGACGTGACCCATGACCGTCACTACAGGCGGGCGCGTCTCGAAGGACTTCATGAACTTGTCCGACGGCGGGGCATAGTTCTCGCCCAGGATACGGGCGAGGTAGTTGGCGTCCCCAGGGTCCAGTAGACCGCACTCGCGCACCGGAATGCCGTTCTTGAGCATCATCGTGTTGAGCTCGTGCTGCTTGAGATCAAACTGCTTGGCAAAGGCAGCATAGGTGATAGACTCGATAAATGCTTTGGGCTTCTCTACAGTGATGACAGGTTCGACCGGTGCGGGCGTAGACTTCTCCTTCTCCTTTTCATGTACAGCCTTAGGGGTCGCCTTGGCTGCCTTTGGAGTCTCTTTCTTGACCTCCGACGAGGCGGCCTTCTCCTTGTCGACAATCTCCTTGACAAGGGTTGCCGTTTCCTCTTCGATCGTGCCGACCACGCCCTTCACCGGGACCCCCAGCTTAGCCAGGATCTCCAGCATGCGTACCGACTTCAGATTCAGTTCTTTAGCGAGCTCATAGATCCGTACTTTCTTCATGCATCTCACCTGCCTCACGGGTTGGGGCCGCTTGTGGCTGCCCTTGCTCCACCTGAACGAGTTCCACCGTCGCATCCAATAGCCGCTCTACGAGCCGGACGTTGACCCCGCCCTTACCCAGGGCGACAGGGAACGCCTCGGCGGTGGCGTGCACCACAAAGGTGCCGTCCTCCGGCC
>JAPLGK010000186.1 GCA_026390195.1 Caldisericota bacterium | reverse complement strand
GTGACCATTGATCTGACCAATGAAGTCATCTTCAAGGAAATCCGCATCTATGGCATCACGGGACGCAAGATCTTCTCAACGTGGGAGACTGTATCCCGGCTGCTTGCTTCGCGCATTGTGGACCCGAGTCCTGCCATTACGCATCAACTCAAGTTTGAGGACTGGCAGACAGGCATGGACGCCATGGTCGCCGGAACCTGTGGCAAAGTCGTTCTCCAGATTGCAGGGAGGTAGTAGCATGAACGATAAGTTCCAGGGGATGATGCAAGCCGAGCTTGACCGGCTCGAACAGGAAGGGCTCAGTCTCCGCATTCGAACGCTCGACTCCGAACAAGGTCCAGCATGTACCATCGATGGCAAGTACGTCGTGAACCTTGCCGCGAACAACTACCTGGGCATCATCGGTCGCAAGGATGTCAAGGAAGCCGCCAAGAAGGCTATCGACGAGTTCGGCGTGGGGTCTGGTGCCGTCAAGACGATCATCGGCAATACGCGCCTGATCGTCGACGGCGAGAAGAAACTGGCGAAGTTCAAAGAGGTCGAGGACGTTCTCATGTACCAGGGAGGTCTGACCGCCAATTCTGGTACCATTCCGGCGCTTGTCCACGATGGGGACCTGATCTTCAGCGACGAGCTGAATCACGCCAGCATCATCGACGGTTGCCGTCTCAGCAAGGCGAAGATCGTGCCCTTCAAGCACTGCGACGTTGCGAGTCTTGAACAGAAGATCAAGGAATACGAGAGCGAGCCGGGCACGAAGATGGTCATCACCGATGGCGTCTTCAGCATGGACGGGGACATCGCTCCGTTGCCCGATATCGTCGAAGTAGCCAAGAGGCATGGCGCAGTCACCATGGTCGATGATGCGCACGGCGAGGGAGTCCTGGGAGATCACGGGCGTGGTATTGTCAATCATTTCCATCTCGAGGGAGAAGTTGATGTCGAGGTCGGAACCATGTCGAAGGCGTTCGGTGTGGTGGGTGGATACGTCGCGGGCACACACACGCTTGTCGAGTACCTCAAGAACAAGTCCCGCACGATCCTGTTCAGCTCAACCATGACGCCAGCCGATGCCGGGGCAATCCTGAAGGTTATCGACATCCTGACTGAGAGCGATGATTTGGTGCACAAGCTGTGGGAGAACGCAGCGTACTTCAAGGCGAAAATGAAGGCCTATGGGTTTGACACCTGGCGAAGCGAGACCCCGATCACTCCCATCATCATTGGCGATGGCCGGCTTGCCAAGAATCTCTCTGGCAAGCTGTTCGAGAAGGGAGTCTTTGCGCAGTCGCTTGGCTTCCCGACAGTTCCAATGGGCCTGGCGCGCATCCGCTGCATGCTGTGTTCGACGCACACGAAGGAACAACTCGACTTTGCGGCTGATATGTTCCATGAGTCGGCTCTTGAGCTCGGCATTCTGAAGAGCTAGGTGTCTGATGTCTACTCCTACTGTTCAGGCCCTGATCCTAGCCGCGGGACTCGGCACCCGCATGAAGAGTGCGGTACCCAAGGTTCTCCATGATGTGCTTGGCCATCCCATGTTGTGGTACGTTGTTGACGCGCTGAAGGACATCGATGTGCAGCCGATTGTCGTCACGCCGGCAGCCAATGAGGTGTTTCGCGCTGCGTTCGGAGACCGCCTGACCTATGCGGTTCAGCCTGAACAGCATGGCAGCGGTCACGCCGTCCAGTGTGGCATGGACCACGTTTCTGCGGAGTACGTTCTCGTATGCAACGGGGATGATCCCTTTCCGTCTGCAGAGGACTACCGTGAGTTCCTTGATGAGAGTCTCGCTGAACACGCAGAGGCGGCAGTTCTTGCGGCGTATCTTGAAGACGCCGGCCAACTGGGACGAGTCGTGCGGACCGTGGACGGTGCGTTTGCCGGCATTGTCGAGGCACGAGACGCGCGGCCGGAACAACTTGGCATTCACGAGATCAACACGGGCATCTACGTGTTCCGTTCGGCGGAGCTTCGCAGGTGGCTGGCGCAGATGAAGCCCAACAATGCTCAGGGTGAGTACTACATCACGGATTGCCTCTCAATGGCTGTGCAGTGCGGCAGTCATGTGTATTGCCATGTGGCTCGCGGCGTGTGGGAGATGTCTGGAGTGAATGACCGGGCGGAGCTCGCGCTGGCCGCCGGCCTGCTTCAGCGGCGGAAACTTGACCAACTGTACCGGGAGGGCGTTACCGTCGACATGCCAGGAACAGTCCGCATCGATTGGGACGTCGTCGTCGGACACGATTCAGAGATCCGGCAAGGTTCCTGTCTGAAGGGAAGCACCAAGGTAGGCAGCTCCAGTGTCATTGGACCCAACACGATTCTTATCGACGCGCAGGTGGGCGATCAGACAACCGTTCTGG
>JAPLGK010000144.1 GCA_026390195.1 Caldisericota bacterium | reverse complement strand
ATCTCGCGTTCCAGTTTCGCATCCAGCACCATGACTGTTGCGTCTACCTGGTCTGCAGCAGCTGTGAGGGCCGCCTCGAGGTTACTGGCGGCGCTTTCGTCTGTCATCGTGACGTTGATGACATACATCACCGGCTTCAGTGTGATGAACGCGTAGGAAGTGAGCAGCCTCTTGTCTTCATCGGTCAGTGCGAGGCTGCGGAGTCCCTTTCCGGCCGAAAGGCATGACTGGGCCCTCGAGAGGAGGTCCCGCTCCCGTTCGAGCGGAGGCGTCATTTTCTCCTTCTTCATGCGTTCGAGCCGGTGTTCCACGATTTCCAGGTCTACCAGGGCAAGGTCCAGTTCGAAGCTGTCTATCTGATCTCTGAGGCTTGTGGCGGAAGGCACCTGCGTGAATGCGTCGAATACCTCGACCAGTGCCTCGACGTTCTTCACGTCTTTGAGCAGTTCGTTGCGTCGTGAAGCGTTTTCCTGGCCGGACGGAATGCCCGGAACATCGGCAAACTCGACGCTGGCGGGCGTCGTCTTTTTGGGCTTGAAGACGTCGGCCAAATAGTCCAGGTCGGTGTCGCCGACGCCAACGGCGGCGAGATTCGTCTTGGACTGTGAGACCTGCGTGGTTCCCCTGGTCAGTGCTCCGAACAGCGTGGTCTTGCCCGTTTGAGGCAAACCGATTATTCCAATCTTCATTGGCAGCTCCTTCTCATGCGCTCGTTCATGCTTGCGGACTCTTGTTCAGTATACTTGGGTCATAAACGTGTTGCAAGGATCGGGAGGCAACAGGCCTCCTGGGACGGCAGGAACTTGACAAGGACGGGTTGTCAGGCGTATTCCTCCTGCAACCGAGCGGTTGACATGGTGAGGCTGACATCATACACTGTCGTCTCTGGAGACAACCTATCAGATGAAGATCAAAACGGTACGTGGAGCGCTGCGCGCTGTGCAGCGCAAGATAGTCGCTGATCACAGGGAGACGGTGACATACTCCGGTGAACTCGACAAGACCTATGGTCTGCTTGCGACGGACAAGGCGTGGTACATCACACGTCTGCTCCGCAGCGAGGATTATGTTGATTTTGGGGGTCTCTTCCCCGAGCTCTCGAAGCAGATTGGCTGGACGAGAGGGTTAAGGCTCGCGAGGCAGGGTCTTTCTGCAGCCATTGGTGCCACTCGGAAGCTACCGGTGCACGGCACGGCATCGAGCATCCTGGTGTTTGTGGACGAACAGGGAAGATTCCTCCAGATTGGCCCTGCGACACTCATGGGGTTCTGTGAGTACATGGGACTCACAACCGGTCGTGGCAACAGCTGGTATGCCTTTCCGACGATCATCCTGAGTCCCGTGTTTGGCAGCGAGCGCGATACAGAAGAGCGGGCTGCGCTGCAGCGGGCGTCTCTTGTCTCCCAGGTCAACAGCACGGAAACCGATGAGGACACGCGCAAAGAGTACTTCGTCGATGCTGTCGTCCAGCTTGGCCAGCCGGACACGCAGGCAGTGACGGACTTGTCCGTGTCTGCGGGAGTTCCGACAACTTCGTTCGACCAGTTCGATTTTGCGGGCGACGGCGCTGTGCTTGCCGTGCTCAGCGAGATCAACCGAAACCTTACTCGCATACGCGAGCTGCTGGAGAAGACCTCATCGAAGTGAGGACCGGCCGCGCGCGGCTCCTGACCGTCGCTGTGGCTGCCATCATCTCTGGAGCAGTGTTCCTGTCGGCTCGATTGTCCGTGTCGATGCACCCTCTGGGGGTTCGCGCGGTTGATACCGCGTCGCTGGACGCTGTTCAGATCGCCAGCGATGCCGGTATTATCCTTGGCGCCGGGGCAGTTGTGGAGGTGGAGCGCGTGGGCGGCGGCATCGCATTGGTAACGGGCAATCAGCAGATGATTGGGGTATTGCGGGATGGGTCGTCCTCTACTGGAACATCGCACGTGCCATGGGCTTTCGGTCCAGTGAGACTTGTCCAGGTGAGTGTGAGAACGGTCGTGGTACGTGAACGGGTCCCATATGACATCCGGTATGTGCCCGAGCAGTCCGCAGCCAGGGGGCAGGTGGTCGTGTGGACGTCCGGCACGGGTGGGGTGCGCGAGCGTTCGTTCCGCCTCCTCTACGAGGACGGCACACTGGTATCGCGCGTCCTGGTTTCTGACTCCCTGCTCGAGCCCCCCACCGGAGAGGCACTGGCTGTCGGGAAGTCCGCCTATCGCGGTGGAGCGATGAACGAGTTCTACATGGAGGCCACCGCGTATTCGCCGACGGTTCGGGAGACGGACGGCGATCCGTGGACGACTGCCTCGGGGATGAAATCTGGGCATGGCGTGGTTGCAGTCGACCCGAGGGTCATACCACTCGGCAGCAAGCTCTATGTGGAAGGCTACGGGTACGCCATAGCAGGCGACACCGGCGGCGCCATCAAGGGCAACCGCATCGACGTGTTCTTCTACGCACCTGACGAAACGGCGAGATGGGGACGGCGCTGGGTCCGTGTGTTCGTTCTCTCGTGATGAGCCGGAAGTCCACAACATGAACACGCTTACGCCAACCGCACTTCGCGACTTGCTGAAACGGACTGGTGTTGTCCTGTCCAAACGCTTCGGGCAGAACTTCCTGGTCGATGGCAACGTTCTTGCGTCCATGGCTCCACACTTCCCTTCAGGTGAGAACGTGGTGTTCGTCGAGGTAGGTGCCGGGGCGCTTGCCCTGACCGGGGTTCTCGCGGAGCGTGGCAAACGCGTGGTTGCCTACGAGATTGACCAGCGTCTTCGCAAGGTCCATGAGGCCCTTTTGGCCGATGACTCCCTCCGGACCCGCATCGAACTGAGGTATGAGGATGCCTTGGAGGCAGACTGGTGTGCTCTGGGACATGAGGGCGAGACCCTGGTGCTGATGGGGAATCTCCCGTACCTTCGGTCCTCCGAGATTGTCCTGAAGCTCATTCGAACCGATTGTATCGCGCAAGCCTGCCTGCTGTTCCAGCGGGAGTTCGCAACCCGTCTTGCCGCTCATTCCGGGAACGGGGACTACAGCTCGCTGTCTGTCGTGGCCCAGACGTTCTTCGATATCACGCGGCTGCTCGAGCTTTCGCCTGACGTGTTTTTCCCGCGTCCAGAGGTCAGTTCGACCTTGCTGGGGTTTCTCAGACGTCCGAGCGGGTTGGAGGATGCCGAAGTCGCGCCATTCATGCGATTTGTTCAGCAGTCGTTCCTGCACAGGCGCAAGAAATTGGCCGACTTCTTCCGCCGACTTGGTGTCCCGCTTGCGGGTGAGTTCGCCGAGACGTCTCAGCTTCGCCCGGAGGCCCTGACACCCTCGGAGTTCATCGACCTGTTTCGGGCGGTCTCCAGGGTGACTCGACACTGACCGAGGGCGTCCAGAGCACCCACCGTGTTGCCTTTTCCCTCATCGGGAGTAGAATTTCTCGGTCAATCAAGTCATCCTATTTCGGGAGGTATGCAATCATGAAGATTCAGAACGATGCACGTTATGCGAAGTCGGACGAGTGGGTACGCGTCGAGGGTGGCGT
>JAPLGK010000210.1 GCA_026390195.1 Caldisericota bacterium | reverse complement strand
AAGTGGGATCAGAGCTGCACCGTCTTTGGAAGTGAGGACGTCTTGCCGATGTGGGTGGCAGACATGGATTTCCCGATACCCAGACCGGTCACCGAAGCGCTGATACGACGGGCCCAGCACGAGTGCTACGGCTACTCATGTGCAAGTCCGTCCGTCCTGGAGGCCATCACGCAGCGTCTGTGGCGCAACTACCAGTGGAAGGTCGATCCTGAATGGCTGCTGTTCACACCCGGCGTCGTGCCCGCTCTTCATGCTGCGGTGCGTGCGTTCACGAGCCCGGGGGATGAAGTCGTCCTTCAGAGCCCGGTCTACTACCCTTTCTGGTCAGCCGTCCGCGAAAACGGCTGTCAAGTTGCCAACAACGAACTGCACTGGAACGGCCACACATATGTAATGGACCTCGACGGGTTGAAGGATGCCTTCCAGCCACGCATGTCCGGTATGTCGACGTGCCCCTCGCGCACAAAGATGATCATCCTGTGCAGCCCGCACAATCCCGTAGGCCGCGTCTGGTCACGGGACGAGCTGACGGCTGTCGGTGAGATCGCCCTGGCCAACGATGCGATCATCGTTTCCGACGAAATACACTGCGAACTGATGCTGAATGGTTCGCGCCACGTCCCGTTTGCCTCTCTGAGCCCCGAGCTGGAGCAGAACAGCATCGTGTGCATGGCGCCGTCAAAAACGTTCAATCTTGCGGGCCTGGCCACCAGCTTCACCATCGTTCCCAACCCCAGGATGCGCGCAGCGCTGCAACGCCGCATCAACGGAGCCGTGGGCATGGTCACACCATTTGGGTACACTGCCCTGGAAGCCTCGTTCCGGGAAGGCGACGACTGGCTCACCCAGGTACTGCACTACCTGGAAGGCAACGTGACGTATGTCCAACTGTTCGTCCAGGACCACATGCCGCAGGTCAAGGTCATGCCTATTGAGGGAACGTATCTGATGTGGCTGGACTTCCGCGCGCTTGGCATGGACGTCCACCAGCTCTCGGACTTCCTGCGCGAGGAGGCTAGAGTCGGTCTGGACGAGGGTTACGTCTTTGGTCCTGGCGGCGAAGGCTTCGCGCGCATGAACATCGCATGCCCACGCTCAAGGGTGCAGGAGGGACTGACCCGCATCGCCGATGCCATACGGACACTGGAGCAGCGTTGATGCGCCTGTCCGGACCTGAAGGCGATGAACTGGGCTGCACGACGATTGTCGTCGGCCGGTCTGCATCGCAGTCGGGTTGCCTTGTCGTCGGTCACAATGAGGATGACGCGCACCGGCTGGTCCTGCGTCACCACATCGTCAAGGCCGGTGAACACCCTGCCGCCACGCAACTGAGAGACGGAACCCTGCTGTACCGCGAGCCACGCACCTCTCTGGAGCTTCCTGTCCCCGAGGACACCCTGGCCTACGACTGGACAGAGCTGGTCGGACAGGACTTCGCAGACAGCTTCCTCAACAGCGAGGGGGTCAGCATTTGCTGCGACAGCGCCGCAGGCACACGTGAACAGCAGCCTGAGCTGGAGCGAGGTGGCATCGGTCACTTCCTGCCGCAACTGGTCGCCGAACAGGCCCACTCCGCCCGTGAGGGCGTCCTGCTGGCGGGCCGGCTTGTCGAAGCATATGGCTACTGCGATGCTCGTATCATCACGATCGCGGACCACCATGAGGCGTGGACTCTTCAGATACCCGGGGGTCACGAGTGGCTGGCGGAACGCGTTCCCGACGATGCCGTTGTTGTCCTGCCAAACTACCTCATCTCCCGTCAGGTCGACTTGGCGAACACAGACTGCTTCCTTGCGTCAGCGGATCTGGAGAACCATGCCATACAGCGCGGGTGGTACGACCCCACCAAGGCAGAACCTTTCGATTTCAAGGAAGCCTACGGACCGCCCCAGATCAATGATTCTCCATTGAGCACCAGCCGGCAGCAGACCGGGTTCTTCCTGCTCACGGGGCGAGAGTTCCCGCTGGACAACATGCCATTTTCATGCACGCCGCAGCACCCCGTGGCCCTTGGTGATGTCATGGCGTGCCTGCGCTGCGTCGCACCCCACGGGCAGTCCACCCGGCAGGCTCTGGACATGAGCGGCAGCTTCCACAAGAACGTGGCTCAGACCACCATGCGTCCGATTTCGGTCTGGACCACACAGGAATCCTCCGTGACCGAACTGAGGAGCCAACCCCCTGGGCCCCAGTCCGTGACTGTGTGGCGAGCCTCCGGGATTCCGGACGAGCTTCCCTACACGCCGTGGTATCCACTGGCAATGATGGAAACAGCTCTTGGATACCCAGACCCCTACGCCACGGGAGACCCTGACCACCTCGACATGAGCTCCGCGTTCTGGACGTTCCGTCTCTTCGTGACCGCGGTCGACAGCGACTATGCCAGGCGCATCGCCGAAGTCCAGACGGCCGTGCTGCCACTGGAAGAACAGGCCATCGCGGCGGACAAGCTCCTTCAAAACATGCGTGTGGACACAGACACCTCTGGCGAAGCCGTCGCCAGACTGCTCACGGCATGCGGAGAAGGGCTGGGTATGGAAGCACTGAGTATCTGCAGAGAGCTGCTTCGGCAGTGGCAGACGAAATCCGAGCGGACCCCATTCAGGGAGTGACAGTTCTCGCAGGAGGGAAGCCATCATGAAGTACTTCATCAGTCTAGACATGGAGGGTGTAGCAGGTCTTGCATCATGGTCAGAAACCAGCCAGGAGCAGCGAGAACTCATGACCGGCGAGACATGCGCCGCCATCGAAGGCATCCGGAGTGTCGACAGCAAAGCTGCAATCGTGATCGCCGACAGTCACAGCCGTGGGCAGAACCTGCTGCTCGACAGACTTCCACAAGACGCGCAGGTCGTACGGGGCTACCCGCGCCCGCTGTACATGGTCGAAGGAGCAGATGAGACCTGCGACGCAGCCCTGTTTGTCGGCTACCATGCTCCCGTCGGAACACTGAATGGGTCCATGGACCATACCTACTCCTCGTCCGCCATCTACGAGGTCCTGGCCAACGGACACGTCGTGGGCGAGACAGAACTCAACATGGTCCTGCTGGCCCGCCTGGGCATCCCCTTCATCTTCGGCAGCGGTGATGAGCAGTACTGCCGATTCTCGCAGCAGTTTTTCCCCCACGCCGTCTTTGTCACCACCAAGTGGGCTACCGGCCGGTATTCCCAGCGGACGCTGATGCCCGAGGCGTCGAAGACGCTGATCCGCGACGGAGCCGCCGATGCGACTCGTCGATTGATGACCCAGGGTCGCACGAACCTCGCTGACGAGCAACTTCAGGGGACCATCCAGCATGAGGTTCTGGCGACTTCGCCATCGACCTGGACTGTACGCTTCCTGACGACCAGCGCCTGCGACGTCGCCACCTGGATCCCCGGCACCCGACGTTCGGGTGGCCGTGAACTCTCGTACACCTCGGATGAGCCGACCGAGCTGTACCGTTTCCTGATGAGCTGCACTGTCGCCGGGAGGTACGACCGCAACCTGTAACCCACCACATCCTGTTAGTCTATGACAACGCCGGGCACATCACATGCCCGGCGTTGCTGCACACATTTCTCATACTGATCATTTGCTTTCGCCTACCTACCTATTGCATTTTTATAGCATAGTGTATACACTACAAGTGTAGTACCTACAGTACAATGGAGGTGGATGATGGAAGAGCTGACCAGCAAGCAGCAAGCCGTGCTGGAATTCATCGAGGCGCACGCACGCCAGACAGGGTTCCGCCCCAGCCTGGAGGATGTACGGCGCCACTTTGGATTCAACTCCCTCAACTCGGTCGTCGTGTATGTCAAGACGCTCGAACGCAAAGGATACCTCCCTCGGCCGGACCTCATCAAGGGTACGCCGGCCACCCCATCGCTGATGATACCGGTGCTGGGCATTGTTGCAGCCGGCATCCCCATCCTGGCCGAGGAGAACATCGAGAAGTGGATCTTTGTCACCCCGCCGACATCCGCAACTGCCGACTATTTTGGCCTCAAGGTCAACGGAGATTCCATGATCGACGAACACATCGTGCCCGGGGATATCGTCGTCGTCCACAAACAGCAGACCGCAGACAATGGCGACATCGTTGTGGCACTGTTTGGAGACGAGGCGACCGTTAAGAAGCTGCACGAGGGAGATGACGGTATCTTTCTCATGCCGGCCAAC
>JAPLGK010000027.1 GCA_026390195.1 Caldisericota bacterium | reverse complement strand
ACCTGTTTGCTTGTGACCTTGATGGGATACCGGATGTTGATGACCGCGGTGCTGTCGTCATGGTCGATATGCAGGGTGCCCAGGTTGAGCGTGAGGACACCAGAGACTTCATCCGCAAAGTCGACGCCCACACGATGTCCGGTCCACTCGGTGCCGACCTCGCGTGCAAGGAACTGCAGGGACTCGTCGTCCTCGAGACAGTGCACGGTGTCCAGTACCTGCAGCAGCTTGCCAACGGCGTTGCGGCCCTTCTCGGGAGTAGACGCATGGGCAGGCATGCCTTCCACGTTGAGCTTCAGCTCGCCGTTTGCGAGCGTCGTTGATACCAAGAACTCGTCGTTGGGCAGGCGCTCGATCAACCCTTGCAGTCGCTGCAGCTTGTCATGATCGGTGACCAGGACCGCCTCGGCGTGCTGCGGTACGACGTTGGAACGTGTGCCGCCTTCGGCGTGACGCAGGATGCCTCCGCGCGTGCCATGACCGACCAGCTGCAGGTTGAGGATACCCTTCTCGCCGTTGACGATAGGGAACTCAGCATCCGGGCTGAATCCGGCCTCGGGGATGCCGTACTTCTTGAAGTAGTAGTCGAAGTCGGCCCATCCGGACTCCTCGTCGGTGCCAAACAGCAGCATGATGGCGTTCCTGGGCTCGATGTGCTGCGCTTGCAGCGCCGCGCGTGCGGCAGCCAGCGCAAAGATGGAGGCAATGGCGGGTCCCTTGTCGTCGGTGGAGCCACGGCCATACAGCCGGCCGTCCTTGATGGTCCCGGCAAAAGGGGGGACAGTCCAGCCCGTGCCTTCTGGCACGACGTCGACATGGGTCAGGACGGCATATTGTGTCCCGTCGCCGCCCCAGCGGACGCGACCGACATAGCTCTCCATGTTCTCGGCTGTGAACCGTCGTCCTTCTGCGGTCTTGAGCATGAACTCGAGAGCACGGCCGATTTCTTTGCCAAACGGTGCGTGCGAGTTGGCCGTCGCCGGGTCTTTGACCGACGGGATAGCAATGGCGCCGGACAGCGCCATCATCATCTCGTTCTCGTGTTGGTCGAGATAGTTGTCGATAGCTTTCTTCATGCAATTCCCCCTTTACCTGAACATCAGGAGCCCGAGTCCGCCGGCTGCAAGCAACACCAGGAACAGGTTGAGCCTTTTCCCATACTTCAGTATAAGCAAAAGGATGCCAAGCGCTGCGACGTATCCCCACCACGCGGGGATTCCACCCATCGCAATGGAATAGACCGCGTAGGTGAGCAGGGCCAGCACGACGGGTTGCAGGCCGTCGAGAAACGCAGAGACCCAGAGGTTTGTGCGGAACGTATGTGCGACGGTCGCGACGATGAGGATGATAATGAACGAGGGCAGGATGACACCCAGCGAGGTGACCAGTGCGCCGGTAAGACCGCGTAGCTTGTACCCCACAAAGGTCGCCATGTTGATGGCGACGGGGCCGGGAGTGATCTCGCTGATGGCGACGAAGTCCAGGAACTCCTTCATCGAAACCCAGGCCAGATTGACGACCAGGTCTTTCTGCAGCAGCGGGATCATGGCCTGTCCGCCGCCGAACGTGAATATCCCGATCTTGAAGAAAACGCCGAACAAGGCAAGGAAGCTCATGATGACGCGCCCCCAGCTGATTTGGGTTTCAGCGCCTCGACGGCGAGGCCGACCAGACCGCCGCCCAGGATGAGCCAGATAGGGCTGACCTGTTGGACAAAGAACAGGACGCCCAGCGAACCTGCACAGACGATGACGGAGATAGTGGTCCATTTCTGTCGTTTGCCCATGTCGAGGACGATTGTCGCTATCTGCGCGACGACACCCACGATGACGCCGGCAAAGAAGCGCTGGATCCAGACGTTGTCCTTGAAGCCAGGGAAGAAGACGGCGATGACGATGATAACGGCCACGGCCGGGATACTGACGCCTAGCGTGGCAAGGACGGACCCCAGGACACCGCCCTGCGTGTAGCCGACAAATGTCGCCATGTTGACGGCGATCGGTCCGGGCGTGACCTGGCTGATGGCCAGCATGTCATAGAATTCCTCGTCCTTGAGCCAGTGATACTGCTCGACGAGATAGCGCTTCATCATGAGGATCATGGCGTAGCCGCCTCCGATGGTAAACGACCCGATGATGAAAAAGGTCCAGAACAGCAGAAGCTGTTTTCTGACTGACGCGTGACCGGCTGTGTAGGTGATGAGCTTCTTCTGTTCCATTCGTTCCTCCGGACTCACGAAAGGGGCAGCACATGGCCGCCCCTCAGATTTCTATGTCGTGTGGGCCAGTCCCTGCAACTATGCGTTCAGCAGGGCGATACAGCAGACGTCCCGGATGTCCTCGGGCGAGCAGCCGCGGGACAGGTCGTTGGCCGGCTTGGCCAGGCCCTGCGAGATGGGCCCGATGGCCTGGGCGCCCGCCAGCCGCTGAACCAGCTTGTAGCCGATGGTGCCGGCGTTGAGCTCGGGAAAGATGAAGACGTTTGCTTTGCCAGCGACCGGGCTGTCTGGGGCCTTGCGCGCACCGACTGAGGGTACGTACGCGGCGTCGAACTGCAGTTCGCCGTCGAGCAGGAGCTCGGGTGCCTTCTGGTGTGCCAGTGCAGTCGCCTCACGGACCTTGGTGACCATGTCGTGCTCGGCGGAGCCCTTGGTGCTGAAGGACAGCATCGCGACGGCGGGCTCGATGCCTGTCAGGGTCTTGTACGTCTTTGCGGTCGCGATAGCAATGTCCGCCAGCTGATCGACGGTGGGGTCCGGGATGACTGCGCAGTCGCCAAAGCCCAGCAGCTTGCCATCTGGCATGACCATGAGAAACATGGAACTGACCGTCTTGCTGCCGGGCGCGGTGCCGACGATTTGCAGCGCGGGCCGCAGCATGTCACCGGTGTTGTGTACGGCACCTGTCACCAGCGCGTGTGCCATGCCGGTTGCCAGCATGCAGGTGGCAAAGTAGATGGGGTCCACGGACAGCTCAGCCGCTTTCTCGGGCATCATGCCCTTGGCCTTGCGCTTCTCATAGATGAGGGTGGCAAACTCGGCTGCCTTGGGTGACGTCTTCGGATCCACGATCTGCACGCTGGTCAGGTCGATGCCCAGGCGCGTCGCGTTGGCGCGGATGGATGCCTCGTCCTCAACCAGGATAACGTCCGCCATGCCGCCGCTGACCAGCATCTGTGCCGCTTTGAGGGTACGTTCTTCATTGCCCTCGGGCAGAATGACAGTGCGGTGCAGGGATTTCGCCTTGGCACGTATGTCTTCCAGTACGCTCATATGTTCCTCCCGCAAAGGTTGACTACGCCAAGCATTGTACCACGGCGGCGCTCGGCGTCCAACAGGACTGTGAAACGCCCCATGGCCAGCGGGTTAGGCGTTCATGGCAAGTTATGCTTGCGACAGGCATCGCCAATTCTGTACGTGTGGCAACGCGGTGAGTGGCATGAGACATGCAGCAGTGTGGCGTCCTCGGTCCCAGCAACCCTCCGGGGCTGATGCGGAGCGTTATGCCAGCAGCCGCGTCAGGACCATGTAGGCTGCCGTTCCCGAGACGATGCTGAGGAGGGCGCTCTGCTTCCACCGGTGAACGAGAATGACAATGCCCACGCCCGCGAGCGCCGGTATCCCGTAGGGCGGCGTACGCCACGCAATACCATCAAGCGAGTAGAAGACGAGAAGCCACAGGACGAGTGGCGGCAGAGCGGTCTCGACAGTGACAACCCAGCGGGGTGGGCGGGTGCGGCTGAACAACAGGAACGGCAGCAGACGGCTTGCGAAGGTAATGCCTGCCATGACGGCGAGGACCACGAGGGAGTCAGGCATGGACGGTGTGCCTTCCGAGAAACAGCAGCATGCCTGTACCCAAAGCGATGGAGACCGGCAGAACGGCTGATGACGGAAGAAGGAGGTGTCCGAGCACGGTCGTTGCCAGGGCGACAGCAAGCGGAACCAGCGATCGGATTTTCTCGGTGCTTTCGACGGCTAGGACGACAAACAGGGCCGTCAGCGAAAACTCGATGCCGGTGATGGAGGCAGGGACAGCTGTTCCCAGAAGGGCTCCGATCAGCGTTCCGGCGACCCAGTACAGCTGGTCGAAAAAGGAGATGGCGACGTACAGCCGAGTTCTCGTGCAAGGATCCGGTTCCTCGATCGTCATCAGCAAGGCGAAGGTCTCGTCCGTGATCGCGAAGATCAGGTATGGCTTGGCCCACCGTGTTGCAGAGAACCTTGTGAGGAGCGACAGGCCATAGAAAGAGTGGCGCAGGTTGAGCAAGCACGCCATGACAATGGCCGTTGCCAGGGACATCCCGGTTGCAGACAGTCCAAGGATGAAAAACTGGGTGGCTCCCGAGTAGACAAAGGTGCTCATGGTCACCGCATACCACCATGGGTGCCCTGCCTGTACGGCCACGAACCCGAATGTGATGCCGAGAGGAATATACCCCATCAGAACCGGGAGGGTATGACGTGCAGCCTGCTGGAAGACAGATCGGTTTTCCATAGGCGGATTGTACGGAATCGACCGCCGCTGTCAAGCCGCAAGGAGAGCCACCATACTGTCCCCGTCAGCATCGGATGAAGGCGATGATGCCACCAGTGACGCCCTCTCCTCCGAGGAGGCCCGAGGCTGCCAGGATCAGCTTCTCATCCCACTGCGGGCGCCTGCGCATGATGACAGACTTGACGAGCGCTCCCACACCCGCCGCGGCGGAGACAAAGAAGAGCGGGTTACGCGATCGTGTCAAGCCATGCTTGCAATAGGCATCGGCGATGCTATATCTATGGCAACACAGTGAGCGACCTGAGGCATTCAGTTCTGTGATGTCTGTGGGAATCCGGTGGAATCAATGAGAGGAGTGTACCGTATGAGGAAACTTCTGTCAGTTGCCGTTGTTCTGATTGTGCTGGCCGTGTTCTGCCTGCCCAGCATCGTACACAACACGGACACTGTGCTTGCCGCTTCGCCTTCGTGGGCGAAAATCTTCGGAGGGGCGAGTGGTGACGAGGCATTTTCTGTTCTGCAAACGGCCGACGCAGGCATCTTGGTGACTGGTACAACGGCTTCATTTGGTGAGGATAACGCCCTTCTGGTTGTCAAGTTGAATTCCGGGGGAAGCATTCTATGGACGAAGACGTTCACGGACGTTGCTGACTACAATAGTACGTCTGCTGTGGAGACCAAGTCGGGAGAAATTGCCATCGCGGCCACCTCCACTTCTGAGGATGTGCTCTTCCTCAAGCTTGATGCAAAAGGGAACATCCTGGTTCAGAAGACGTATGGTGGCGACGGAAAGGATTGGCCCACCCAGATCGTCCAGACGTCCGACGGTGGGTTCATCATTGCTGGCAACACGACTTCCTTTTCGGAAGGCCAAGGTCAAGGGCTTATCCTGAAAATCGACGCCAGCGGTGGCGTCAAGTGGGCAACCACGCTCGGTGACGTCGATACAGAGAAGCAGGTACTGGCATGTGAGTCAGGTGACAATGGGATTGTGGTCGCCTGCTCCACTGCCATCCGTGGTGCGGGAGACGACGACATACTTGTCTGCAAACTGAATTCGAGCGGCAGCCTGGGCTGGGCAAGGACGTTCGGCGGAGCCTCCGAGGATGTAGCTACCTCGATTGCGAGCGCAAGTGGTACTGACAGTGTTGTTGCAGGATACACTGCTTCACTTGGTGCAGGAAACGACGACTGCTATGTCATGAAAATTAACTCTTCGGGTGGAGTTGTGTGGTCGAATACCTATGGCACCGGCTACAATGAAGAGTGGTATGGCATGACAAAGGCCAGCGACAGCGGGTTCGTGCTTGCTGGCTTGACATTGGGATTCGATGCGAAGAACGATGATGTGTTCCTGGCGAAGCTGAATGCGGGTGGAGCCGTACAGTGGGCAGAGACATTCAGGGGAGACAACAGTGATTATGCGAATGCGGTGACACAAGCGGCCGATTCCGGATTCGTCGCTGTCGGAGTTACGGAGTCGTTCGCATCGTTCGATCAGCAGAACTACGACTTCCTGGTCATCAAGACAGACTCATCGGGCGGTATTCCTGGCAGCAGCAAGTACCTCTTCAGCGCCAACCTGCACGCAGCGATAGCAAAACTGACGGCAAGTACTGCAGGCATCAAGAGCGCAAGCGTATCTGTGGGTGCGGCCAAGTCAAGTTCAGAGGATTCCATTCCGAAACTCCTTTCCGCCACAATCTGTGGTGGTTCGCAGACGATTGTCACACTTCAGATCAACAATCCGAAAATGAACGTGAATGGAACTGAGAAGGCGATCGACGAGCAAGGTACCAAGCCCATCATCAAGAACAACAGAACGCTTGTCCCAATCAGAGCAATTATCGAGTCGCTGGGAGGCACGATTGCATGGGATGGGACTGCGAAGAAGGTGACCCTTGCGCTGGGCAGTACCACCATGCAGTTGTGGATAGGAAGCTCAACCGCCAAGGTGAATGGCAAGGATATTCACATAGACAAGGATGACCCGAAGGTCGTTCCCGAGATCATCAATTCGAGGACGATGATACCACTGAGATTTGTCGCTGAGAATCTTGGGTGCGATGTCCTGTGGGAGTCCAATACCCAAACAGTAACGATAAAGTACCCAATGAGCTAGAATCTCCTGCCCGCTGATTCCGGACGGGTAACCGGGGTGAGGTCTACACTTTTCGCAGAACCGTTCGTATCAAACAGAAGAGCCCGTGGGCATATGCCCACGGGCTCTCGATCTCTTGAGCCTCGCCCGCTACGCCATTCCTGTCAGCACTCGGATGAAGGCGAAGGCGCCGAACGGCAAGACTCAGTCAGAATCATGCTTCATGTGTTTCTGTATGGGCCGGCAGACAGCGTACGCGGCCACTCCCCCGATTACTGCCTCGGGGATACCACTCGTCAGGATGATCAGGCCGAGCAATCCGAGAAGCACATCGAAGCCCTTTCCCAGTACGGTTGCGTAGCTGTGGCCAAAGAACACGTAGATGCCCCCAAGGACTCCAAAGGTGTTTGCCAGGCTGCCTAGCGCCCCGCTGAGGCCGTAGACGATGCCACTCTTCCAGTTCAGGCGGGTGAACAGCTTGAAGCAGGCGCCTGCTACCACGCCGACGAGGATCCTCGGCACGAAGCAGATGACGAGGCTCCACACATTTCCGTGCGTGGTCCCGAGCGCATAGAAGGGAGTAAAAACAAACGCGAAAAGAGGGTTCGGCGGCGTGAACGTCCAGACCAGGAAGCTGAACAGCCCGGCGAATGCCCCCATGGCCGCGCCAGCGCCGGTGCCGAGAAGGATCGCGGTGATGATGACCGGGACCATGGCGAGGGTCGCGACGATCGGTCCCACCGCCGGAAGGGAACCGAGCGGCGTGAAGCAGACCACAGCCTCAATAGCGAGAAGCATAGCGAATTGAGTCAGAGTGAGGGTTCTTGTCTTGAGCGGTGTCTTCATGCCAAGCCTCCATGTGGGTTATCAGCGGCATCCCTAGCGCAACAGTCGCGGCCGCTTCCCGGCACGGAGAAGGCGGCGATGTCCCCTTGCGAAACCACAAACATGGGTGGTCCGACAAGTACTATAGCACGGTTTGGCTCATGGCGGGGTATACTAGATATGAGATCTATATGACAGGGACAGGGAGCTGGAACGGCATGAACTTGACTAGGGTCTTGGCACGGACAGGCCGGAGGTATCTCGCAGGGCCCGACCAGGACTTTGTCCTGCGCCCAGCCACCGGGTTCACGCCGCCTGCCGTCACGCGGGCGGGGCTGTACCTGCACATACCCTTCTGCCGGAGCCTGTGCCCCTACTGTCCGTACGACCGTATCGCGTATGACGCGGATCTGGCGGAACCGTATGCGCAGGCGGTCCTTGCGGAACTGGCCAGGTACGCGGGCGGTGAACACAAGATCCAGGCATCGTCGCTCTACATTGGCGGCGGTACGCCCACGACCATGCTGAACCAGCTTGGGCCAATGCTGAAGGGCTTCCACGAGCTTTTCGACATCGCGGGCGAGGTTGCCCTGGAGACGACCGTCGGCGACATCACGCCAGCCGTCGTAACGCGTCTGCGCGCCCTTGACGTCGACGTCCTCAGCCTCGGCGTGCAGAGCTTTGACGACCGTCTCCTGCGAGCTATCGGCCGAATATATAGTGGCGAAGCGGCGCGCGAGGCGGTGAGCGTGGCGCAGGCTGCAGGATTCCAGTCGCTGAACGTCGATCTGATGTTCTGCCTCCCCGGGCAGACAGTTCCGGATTTCCTGCGCGACCTGGAACTCGTGGCACAGCTGGGGGTGGACCAGGTGACCTGCTGCCCGTTGTTCTCGTTCCCCTATTCGACGGCGGGGCGCTCGCAGGGCCTGCCCGAGCTGCGCATGCCGCCCCCTCGTGGGCGGCGCGTCATGTATCACGCCATGCATGCCTTCCTCGAGGGCCATGGCTATCGGCGCGTGTCGGTCTGGGGGTTCAAGAAGGGTCAGGGTCCGCGGTATTCCTCGGTCACACGGGACGAGTACGTCGGCTTGGGAGCGGGCGCCGGGTCGCACATCCAGGGGTTATCCTGGTTCAACACCTTCTGTGTGCCGGAGTACATGGCGGCGTGCGCTGCAGGCCGTTCTCCGGTGGCGCTGTCCATGGCGTTTACGCCGGCCATGGAACGGTCGTTCTGGCTCTACTGGCGTCTGTACGACTCGAGCCTGGACATTGGGGAGCTGCGGGATCACTTTCGCGCTGACGCAGGCAAACTGTGGCTGCTGCTGGCCAAGGCACGAGTGCTCGGCATGGTCCGCGAAGAGGCCGGCCGGCTGTGGCTCACGGAACGCGGCGCGTTCTGGATCCACCTGCTGCAGAATGAGGTCGCCCTGCGGGCCGTTGATCGCATCTGGGGCGTCTGTTTGCACGATCCCTGGCCGGGAGAGATCCGCCTGTAGGCACCATTGCTGGCTATTGCTGTGCCATACAGCTCGAACGCTGCGGCCAAACCGTCTAATGGGAATATGCCTCCTTTCTGCCGCGCGTACCGACTGTACGATTGCTGGGGTCAAGGCTAGACGCACGATGGGCGTCCTTCACAATCCCCTTCGTTGGCAGGGACGTGGCACCCCACAGACTCGTCCAGGGATGGATTCCTGCGTACGCGGCTGTCCGGCGAGGTGTGGCCCAACATGTGTAGCTCCTGTACCCTTTCAGAATGTTGACGCTTGCGCCGTGAAAGTGCGGTGACCAGCAATATACTGTCCATTGTGCGAGGTGAGCGATGGACGAGAAGGAGAAGGCACGGCTGGCGCAGTCACTGAAAGAACAACTGGCTGGGGGACAGCGCCCCGGTTCCCTAATGCCATCAGTACGTCCGTCCACCCAGCCCGATATCACTCCGTTTGCGCTTGCGGCGTGTGCAGCGAATGCGCATCTGCATCGGCATATCGATGACGCGCTTCGGCTGGCCGACCCCACGTGGGATGCGCAGGCGGCGGGCAGCGTGCTCATGCGTCACCCGGCGCTGGTCACCTTGTCCATGGAAGATACATCGTTTGCCTGCAGGCTGGTGGGAGTATCGGTGGCGGCACAGCACGACCAGCGGGCGCGGGCCTGCCTGGGTGAGATCATGCGACATGGCTGGCGCCGTGCGTGGCAGACGGTTAGCGTCGGAGAGAGCATCAGCCTAGAGCGGTTCAGGGCGATGCATCCAAGGGAACAGCAGCAGGAGCCCGATATGGAACTGGTGGTGCTGTCATGGTACGCCGGCGTCTGCGGTGTCCCGATAGCGGAGACCCCATTGCGTGAGGCTCTGGATCATTCCCTCGTCAAGGCGCTGCACCGCCTGACCCTGGCAGCGGTGGAGATCGATCCGGCAAGCCGGTCCCGCTATGATGCCGCTTTGAGGTATGACCAGCTGTGGTGGCGAGTGACCCGTGAGGACGGGGGAGAGTCGGACCTTACGATACGCCTGAGCGCTGCTCGTGATCTTCTCAGGCAGGTAGGACAGGTGGACCAGGCCGTATCTCCAGGACCGGGTGACGTCTGGCAGGCTGCCTTCCTGCTTGCCGGAGCCGATGCCAAACTCGACGACGGGACAACCGTCAGCATGCTTGCCGGACTCTTTGCCCTGAGGCAAGTGTCGCTGACACAGTCACCGATTTCCTATGAGCCGGCCCCATCGGTCGGCGCCCCAGCAGACGGCGAGGAACTGCGCAAGGCACGCGCAGACCTTGTGGTTCAACTGCGCGAGGCGCACCGCCTGACCAGCGAGCTGGACCGGGCACGCGACCGGCTGAGTGCGCGCGAAGCCGAGATCTCGCGGCTGCTGGGCATTCTCTCGGCGCGCGACGAGCCTGAGTCCGAAGTGCAGTACACCGTGCGCTCCATCACCGAGCGGATCCTGGTTGCCGGTGGACATGAGACACTGTCCCGAAACCTGCAGACATGGCTTCCCAACAGCGTCTGTATCGCCACAAACGGCAAGGAAGACCTCGACCTCGCAGTTCTTGCCACGACCCGCCTCGTGGTCGTCCTGACGTCGTACATTAGCCATTCCTTCTCGGGCAAGGTGATCAATGAGGCACACAAGAGGGACCTGCCTGTCCTGATGCTGGATTGGCGCAGCGCCAAGCACATCCTGCAGGAGATCGACCGCGCCCTGGCGGCGCAGCGGGACCTTCCAGTACAGCAGTAGGACCACGTTGTCATTCCCCCGAGCCCTTTTGTCCAAGGCGAGGGGTGCTTCCCCGCGTATGCGGGAATCCATCCTTGACCTTGTTGTCGTTGTTCAGGCCGGCGAGCGCCATATACTAGAAAGGTAAGCTGGATGAGTCTGTGCCGCGACCGTGGAGGTCCCGAGAGTGAACATGCGCAAGGCAGCGGGATGGATCCTGCTGGTGATAGCAGTTTCAGCGGCAGTCGTCGTTTCGGTCGGATTCAGCCGTAGCCGTGCCGACCAGGGTCATGCAGTCGCTTACGTGCAGTCGGCAGAGGTCTGGAAGGCTCGTCAGCTGATACTCTGGGAAGGCGTCGACGTGGCATGGAACGCCGAGCTCGAGCAGCAGCGGCGCATCCTGCAGATCGCCGAGGCTGAGGAGGCGGCAGACGTGGCTGCAGTCGAGGCCGGAAACCACGAAGCCATGATACGTCAAGGTGACCGTGAGGACCAGCTCATCCGGTCGGTCATTGCGGGATGCGACCCATCGGTTGCTGTCCAGCTCCAACCCATAGAGGAGTTGATGTGGCCCCTGACGGGACCCATGAAGGTCACGTCGCCCTATGGCGAGCGAATGCATCCCATCATCGGTGAAGAGGCGTTCCACCGGGGTGTCGACCTGCGCGCTGAGTACGGCTCACCCATCCTTGCTCCTGCTGATGGAATCGTCCTGCACATCGGCAGCAAGACTGCGTATGGCAACGTGGTCGTCGTACTGCATGGAGGAGGAATTGCCACCGTCTACGGCCACCTGTGGAAGTTTGCGGTCCAGCCCTGCGAACGCGTCCAGAAGGGACAGCTCCTCGGATATGTGGGCAACACGGGCTTCAGCACCGGACCTCACCTGCACTTCGAAGTGCGGCAGGATGGCGAACCGACCAATCCGCTGGAGTGGCTGCCTCCCATCGAGACAACTGAACAGGAGGCTATCACCCAGTGACCGAGCAGGGAGTCGTCTCCCTGCGGGTGGTGCACCATGACGCCGTCTTACCCTGGGTCGCGGGCGATGCTCAGCAGACCGGCGTCGGCGCACACCAGTGCCCTCGTGATCTTGCCGGGCACATACACCTGTGTGTCCTCCGGGACCTCCGTGAGCCCCTCCATGCCCAGTGCCAGCTGCATGATTCGGTCCCCATACGTAGGTCCCTCTGCCTAGTAGGCAAAGAAGCTGCTGCCGATGAACTCACGGATGATGGAGGTACTGGGGATGACGTCGATGTCCATCACCGGCAGGAAGTAGTCCAGGAACCGGATCAGCCGGCGTGCCTCGGAGTATTCGGGAACCGTGTTGTCGATCTGCAGCAGCAGCTGCATGGCGTAGTTCTTGAGGAAGGCCAGCTCGTACACGAGCGAAGAGTTGAACATGGCGTCGGCGTTCTCCTGGAAGGGGAAGATGTGCCGTTCCTCGCCCATGCGGACCGAGTGCCAGATCTGCAGGGTCTGCAGGGCCGAGTACCCACGGAAGTTGTGGTCCCGCACCATGCGTCGCAGGATACGCACGTCCGTCGTCGGGATCCGATTGTCCGCGTCCAGGTTGAGGAAGGTGAGGGCCGAGACGTAGATGCGGAACTTGAGGGGATCCGGTACTTGCGCGGTCAGTTGTGGGTTGAGCCCGTGGATACCCTCGACGACGAGGATGGTGCGGTCGTTGGGAATGATGGTATCGCCGGTTTCGGAGGAGGTCCCAATCTTGAAGCTGTACCTCGGCAGTGTAACGGTCTCCCCGGCCAGGATGCGGTTGAGGTCTTCGTTGAACCTCGCCGTGTTGAGCGACTCCAGACACTCGAAGTCGGGCTTGCCCTCCGCGCCCGGAGGTGTCTTGTCGCGGTCGACGAAGTAGTCGTCCAGCGAAATGGCGTGAGGGTCGAAGCCGTTGACCCTGAGCTGCAGGGCCAGCCGCTTGCTGAACGTAGTCTTGCCAGACGAGGATGGACCCGCGATGAGGACCAGGCGAGCTCCCGAGGCCGTAACGCGGTCGGCCAGCTGCGCGATCTTCTTCTCGTGCAACATCTCGCTGACCATGATGAGCTCGCGGGTGCGGCCACTGGCCACGACATCGTTGAGGTCTCCCGCCGTTTCCACGCCGATGATGCGTCCCCACTCCTCAGCCTCGTCAAAGATGTCGGCCAGTTTGGTCTGAGGCACGTAGTTCGGCAGGGCGCTGGGGCTGGTGATGCCGGGGAAGACGAGCACCATGCCGATGCGATAGGGGATAAGGTCGAAGAGCGGCGTATCGCCGGTGCTGTGCGGCATGAAGCCGTAGAAGTAGTTGGGGTGTTTTCCCAGGTAGTAAATGTTGACCGTGGACTTGCTGCGGAAGCGCAGCAGCTCCGCCTTGTCATGCATGCCCATGCCGTCCAGCAGCTTCAGGGCGTCCCACTTGTATAACTCCTGCTTCTTGTACTCCAGGTCCTGGTCGATGAGCTCGTGCATGCGTTGCTTGATCTGGACGACCTCGTCATCGGTCGTGCGCGTCTCCCGGAAGTCGCAGAACAGCCCCTGCCCCAGCGAATGAAGGACCCGGAGCCTCTGGTCGGGAAAAAGGTCGCGCGCCGCAGCGTACAGGATGAACACGAGGCCACGCTGGTAGATGCGTGCACCGTCTTCCATCGTCATGTCGATGAAACGAATCGTGGCATCGTGGTTGAGCGTCTTGAACAGCTCGCGGATGTCGTTGTTGACGCGGGCTGCCATGATGCGTGACGTGTGATACGCTGCGTAATCCTTTGCCAACGAGTCCAGACGGACCCCTCGCGGGTACAGGACGTTGCCGCCAGTCTCCTCTATGTGCAGCTGAATCATCTCTGTCGCCATTGTGCTGCCTCCTGTCTTCTCAGTCTATGCGCGCGGCGTAACTGGGCAAGGCCAACGAATGCAGCACCTCCCTTTCCTCGCGCCACCACGTCGACTGGGCGTATCTGTTTGACTCATGCTTGAAGCGGCAAGATCATGCGCCGTGTCTCGACCATGGAGGAGGATTTCCACCGACGGTCGGCGTGCACGATGTGGAACCCGAGCCGCTCGTACAGTGCCTGGGCACGCGGGTTGTCGACGTCGACATCCAGCTCGACACAGGAACACCCGGACGCGCGGGCCGTCTGGATGGATCTCTCGATGAGAGAGGAACCGATGCCGACTGACTGCTGCAGCGGGTCCACACCCACGAATGCAACGTACCAGCTGCCGGACAGGTGGTGTTGCATCGCTCTGGCCACGATCGCGCCACGCCAGGCAAGGAGCATGAGCGCCTTGGCTCCGAGCCGTCCAACTGCCCGGGCCAGCCACATGTCGCTGCCATTCCTCGACGTCGCCCTGTACGCCGTGATGAAGCCGGCTGGGAGATTATCGTGGAGTGCGACCTCTGTGTTGCGCCAGGAGAACATCCCACCCGGAGCTTGGTAGAACTTCTCGACGATACCGAAAGGCGATAACCCGGCGGCGATACCCGTGAGCAGCCGGTCGAGGTCTCTGCGGCCGATGTCATACATGAGACGTGCCACAAACGGCGTGTCGTCACGTGTCGCAGGTTTGAAGGTCAGTCCCGGGGAGTTCATAGCTGTTTCTTCTCCACGCCTGGAGGCATACCCTCGCAGGTGGTCCGTCAGGGGATGCGCAGGTTGCCTGTGGCCACCACGACGCTCTTCCCTGCGATAAGCACGCGGTCGCCCGCCAGACGCACCTTCAGGATGCCCCCGCGCGAGGATGCCTGGTACGCGACGAAGCTGGTTCTGCCGAGGACGCTGCTCCAGTAGGGCGTGAGAGCCGCGTGCGCGGAGCCCGTGACCGGGTCCTCGAAGATACCGTCGGCGGGCGCAAAGAAACGGGAGGTGAAGTCATACGGCGCATCGCCCGCTCCCGTCACGACGATACCGGGCAGGTCGAGCCCCATCGTAGCTGCACGGTTAGGAGCCAAGGCACGCACGGCGGCGGCCGGACCGAGGTCGAGGAGCCAGTAGCGGTGGGCATTGACCCCAGTCCAGCGGGGAGTCGTTTCGATTCCTAGGGCATCGAGGACCGCTGATGGGACCGGCGCAGGCGAAGGAGGCAGCGACGGAAAGTCGAGCTCGATCCAGTCGCCGTGGTACCGGGCTGCAAGGTCCCCACTCAGGCTGCGGAAGTAGACCTCGTCGCCTTTCACGATGCCGGCCTCGCGCAGCGCCCGGGCAGTAGCGAGGGTCCCGTGGCCGCACAGTGGTACTTCCACTGCCGGCGTGAACCACCGCAGACGCCAGGCGTCGCCCTCCCACAGGACGAACGCTGTCTCCGACAGGTTCATCTCTCGTGCGATGGACGCCATAACCTCGTCCGTCAGCGGCTCCTGCAGGAGGCACACCGCTGCCGGATTCCCGGCAAATAGCTTGTCCGTAAACGCGTCGATAACGTAGTATTTCACGGTATCATTGTAGGACAACGGTCCGTGTAGTAAACGAATCACCGGCTTCGAACGCTAGGTCTTGTTTTCGAGCTCACGCAACTGCCATGCGGCAGCCAGCTCCGCTTTCATCTCGATGTAGATATGCCTTGCCTTCGGATCGGTCTCAATGAGTCTCTTCATTTCCAACCGATACGCTTCAGCGTCGGCTGTCATTTCACGTATGCTCTTCACGTCTCTTCTCCTACTGCAGACGTCATTCCAAGGCCGCTCTCCGGGAGCGAGCAACTCGTAACTCGCTCAGCGGAATGCTCGCAGATGCTTGCTTATACCTTGTCGTTGATGCCAGAAGAGGTCGCCTTTTCTGCGGAAGACCGACGACTTGTCCCGTTCTTGTCCCTTTGACGTGGCGATATTTCGTATAAGATGATTGCATAGCATCCCCAACGTCTTTGACATTGGCCCGACGCCCCCGCAAGGGGGCGTCTCTTCTTGCTTGCGCTTGATGCTCACAGAGAGCATCGGAATATGCCCTAGTTGTCAAAGACTTGCCTCTGTTACCTCACTTAGACCTGAAGACGCTCCGTATCGACTGCCAGGCGAGAGGGTATTTCGTAGCAGCGGCTTCGAGGTCATTGTCGGTACATCCAAGGTACTTGAGTAGCGACACCAGGAGGATTGATTCGATTTGGTCGGTAGCTTCAATGATCCTGATACCGCTCTCTGTGTCTCGTGAGACAGGAGTACGCGCGTGGGCGGTATCGTTCCTGACAGTGATACACGTCTGTAGGAAGGATTTGTGTTGTCGAGGTGTTGTGCTGAGAAACGTCGAACAGACTGCGAATTGCCGACGGAGTCTGTCTCTCAAGCTCGGCTCATTACTGTACGTGAGGTGGCCACGTGCCCATCTCTGAATCTCGTCGGATGCTTGGGGGTTGATGGCATCGTTGACTCGTTTCTTCCAATCTCGGTACTCCCAGGTTTCGTTACTGCAACTGAGTCGGTCGAGTCCTTCCAAAGCCGCGACAGCCATCGTAAGGCGATTTCCCGAGTAGGAGTGTTGTGCTCGTTCGCTGCCGAAAAGCACACTACGGGCTGCCTCGAGCTCGGAGTGGCGAAGGAACCATCGACGTAGTATCCTGCGAAGCAATGGTAGTGACAATCGCACTGGAAGCAGGCAATCATTCGAGTCGTCAAGATGTTGAGCTGGCGTGCAGCCCCTAATTGGTGTAACTACGACGATTGGCGAACGCATGCGAGAAATAGTCTTGGCCTCAAGTTCACGATCATCGAGAAACGCCGTAATCGTAGGCAGAACAATGGGATGCTGTAGTAGAATTCCTAAGAATGAACAAAGTGTGTCAATGTCAAGAAGGAGCTCGTCGAGAGAGCGTTCTTCCGGACTGGTTATTCTCAGGCAAACGTCCTCATCAACATCAAATGGTTTAGCTCGCTCCAGGTTAGCGCTAAATGTCGGGTTTGAGTTGAAATCCAATGAAATTCCCTTCCACTTACAGAGATGAATCGGGGGAGCGCTGTGTACTTTAAGTGTTACAGCCCATCGTTTCTTGCTGTTGGCCACAGATACTTGTGTTGCCCCGGAACGCCACCATTTGCGGAGACTCGGACTTCGCAGTTCGAGGCGACTGAACGAGGGATTCGACGCCAGCTTGGCAGGCAATCCTATCAGAACCTGTCGACACCGAATTCCTGAGGATGACCGCCCCGTGCCGAGGTTCGTTTGAGCTGAAGTTTTCCAGCAATTGAGCAGAGCGTACTCTTCGCCGGACTTGTCCATACCAAGGACGCGAGGGTATTTCTTGTCAGAAGCGAGACACTGATCGAGGGTAGTCTCGAAGCTATCCATGAGCTCGAGATGAGCTAGATGGTCTGGATCGAAGGACAGTACTCCAGCAATCTTTCGGTCTGGATCTTCTGGAATCCACCAAGATCCAAGATGACTCTCTTCAAGTAGTTGAGTAATGTCTTCCGATGTTGGCATCTTTGACCCCTATACGAAATTCGAGGAAGCCTCGCTAATTGTCAGCCCATAAAGGCGGAAGACGAGGGAGTCGATGGCGCGATCGAGAGCGGCGATCTGGAGCTGAAGGCCGGACTTCTCACGGTCAGTGCCAGCGGTGGCGAGTTGACGGTGAAGCGTCAGCATTTGGTCGACGAGGCGAACCATCTCGTCGTGCATCGCCTTGTCAGTAGAGTTGGTGAAGTCGATGGCGCGTATTGGCAGCTTCTCGACAAACTGAGTAAAGAACCGTACGTATCCGCCTCGGTATGACATGGAGTGCTGTCGTATGACGAAGGTCATCAGAGACGAATTCAAAATGCCCAACAGGTAACGGTCATCGCTCTCGATGATGTAGGCGGTGTTTGCGCCATAGATACCACCAGTTGTATCAAGCGTGAAATTGCACTCGGCGGAAATGTCGGGCAGCATGATCTTCGGTTTCTCAAATGCATCATAGTAACTGCATGCACGCAGTTCCCACCAGTATTCCCCCTTGTCGCCTCGCTTTTCGGCCTTGGCCGCAAAGGGTTTCAGATGTGCAGCAATTGCAGGATAGGCGGCTTCGAGCCAGGACCACCTGTCCTTGGCGTTGCCTGTCTTGGACCGCGTCCAACCGCGTGGAATCGTGATGAGGAAGCGCTGTTGTTGCAGCGGCTCATACCGCTTGATGTCACGACCGGCCACAAATGGCTTGATGAGTTCAGTAGAATGAGGATCTTCCGCAACCAGTCTGGCTCTGACCTCGTTGTCGATGACAAACGCTTCATTCAAGCCAGTGAGGATTCCCCGAAGGATTCTGAGTCCAGGCACGCTACCCAGTGGCAGAGCAGCATGTTCAATCTTGCTCAAAACCTCCTGAATACGCTCCGAACTCATCGACCACTGGTCATCCCGCAGTGCGGACTGCGGCAAGGTAACGACATGCTCCCGGACGTAGTCGCCGAGACTCAAATAGGAGAGTGATGCGACATGGGTGGCAGTAAACGTTGCCGTGTGTTCCTGACTCCTGACCCTCAGGATACACGGGTAGGTAGTGATGCCCTGAAACACCGGCAGGTCGCCGAAATCGGTGATCTCCTGTACATCGTATTGCTTCAGCCAATGTCTCAAAGGCTCTCCATAGTTGGAGCGCAGCCACTTGTTTGCCACGATGATTCCAAGCATACCCCCTGGCTTGAGGAGTCTCATCCCACGCTCGATAAAGTAGACGTAGAGATCGGCGACGCCGTGGAATGCTGAATAGTGCTGTTTCAGGTAAGCTTTGACAAGAGGACCAAGCCCTTCTTGCCTCACGTACGGCGGGTTGCCCAGCACAACGTTGAAGCCGCCATGGGTGTCGAAGACCTGCTTGAAGCCGGAGGTGGCCTTCCAGTCAAAGGCATTGATGCGGTAGCGGGTCTCGTCGTTGATGAAGAGGCTCTCGTCGGCGTCACTGTAGAAGTCGGGACCGATGAGGGAGTTGCCGCACTTGATGTTGTCCTCCAGCTTGGGGAGGAGGCGCTGGCGGCCACCCCTCGTGAACAGTTCGGCGGTCTCGGAGGTCTCGCCCTCCAGCAGCCGCAGGGTCAGCGACAACTTGGCGATCTCGACCGCCTGGTCGTCGATGTCCACGCCGTAGATGTTGTTGGTCAGGATGCGACGCTTCTCGTCGATCGTCAGGCGATAGTCGCCTGTGTGTGGCTCGATGATGCGGTGGTCCTTGAGCGCTTTGGCGCGGTGCGTGTCCTGAGCGTACCAGTCCAGGTGCCAGCTGAGCAGCTTGTCATATGCTCCCAGCAGGAAACTGCCAGAACCACAGGCAGGATCGAGGATATGCAGCTGTTCGATCTTGGCAGGCGTCGTCTCCTTGAGTGCCTCCCCGACGGTATGGTCCACGATGTACTCTACGATGTCCCTGGGGGTGTAGTAGACGCCGCCGGCTTTCTTGACTTCGGGCTTCTCCTCCACCTTGACGCGGTGCTCCGTGGTGAGGCGAATGGTCTTGCCCAGGAACTGCTCATAGATGTTGCCCAGGATGGCGACGTCCAGCACTGAGAACTCGTAGGGGCTCTGTGGATAGTAGACGCTGCGGACAATGTCCTTGATGATGTTGTCGTCGACCGTCAGGCCGGGCGTTAGTGTGTCCTCGGCGAAGTTGAAGAGTCCACCGTTGTACCGTGCGTCGGCCTGGGTGAAGAGCTGCCGTAGGCGCGTGTACTGGTTCGTGCCGTTGAGCAGTGCGTGCATGTTGCCATAGGTATCGATGCCACGGTCCTCGGCGATGCGCAGGAACACGATGCGGTCAATCGTCTTCTGGACGGCAAAGTTGAGCTGATGCAGCGGCAGTTCGCGGTTGCGCAGCGCGATATTGCGCGCCAGCTTCTCGCGCCACTGGTCGATGAGGTTCAGGAACTCCTTGTCGACTTCGCTGGTACCATGCTTGTTGCGCGTGTCCTCCACATACTTGTCGAAGGCACCGTGCAGGATGGCCTCGCGGGAGAAGGTACCGGTCAGGAACGCCCATTTCCCAGGATAGTCCTCGAAGGTGAAGTACTGGATACGAGCCACAGAGGCGCTGTCATTGGGGCCGGGCTTGATGCGCGTGTCATAGACGGCGAATTCCTGGAAGTCAGTCAAGATCGACAGCGGCAGTTTGGCCGAGTAGGCGTAGCGGCGCAACTGATAGGCGGGGCTGGGGTCGTTGCGCAGATCGACCGACGGCTTCTTGGCTTCCACAAAGAACTTGCGGACACCACCGATGCGGAAGCAGTAATCAGGTGCTTTGGTGCCACCCTCGATGCTGACTTTGTCCTCTCGGATGACCTCGCGGTACTGCTCGGCATAGCTGTTTCGGTTGGCGACGTCCCAGCCCAGCAGCTCAAACAAGGGGTCGATGAAGTCGGTACGTGTGTTGGCCTCATCATACGAGACACCCTTGTACTGCTCCAGGTGTTCCTTGAAGCGGTCGATCAGATGGACCAGTTCGTCCGGCAGGTTCTCCATGAAGCCCCCTCATTTAGTATTGTACACCAAACGAGGGACGTACAACCCGGAACAGACCTGCGGGCAAGCCTGTCGTCTGGCTCACCCGCAACGAACAGCCCACCAGTACGGCATGTAGCTACGCGGTTCTAGTGTCCCTTTCCCGCGATCATCTCCAGGGCATGTGGGAGCAGTGGGATGAGGACGTCCATGCCATCCTGCACGGCCTTGAGGCTGCCGGGGAGGTTGATGATGAGCGTCGCGCCTCGGAGGCCGGCTTCGGCGCGGGACAGACAGGCAGTCGGGACGCCCTTGTTCAGGCCGTAGAGACGGATGGCTTCACTGATGCCGGGCGCGCGGCGGTCAATGACGGACAGGGTCGCCTCGGGGGTGACGTCGCGGGTGGAGAAGCCAGTGCCGCCCGTGGTGATGATGGCGTTCACGCGGCGTTCCATGGACCACTGCTCAAGGATTCCGGCAATTTCGGCCTGCTCGTCGGGAACGATCGTCGTTTCCTCGATGGTCCAGCCGGCATCCGTGAGACGCTTTACGATTGCGGGGCCGCTCTCGTCGACGCGGTTCCCGGCGGCGCAACTGTCACTGACGGTCAGAACTGCTGCTTTCATAGGGTTCCTCCTTTGCTGATAATGGTGATGATGTCGCCGGCATGAATCGTGCCGGGCGTGATGACGCGGGCGAAGATGCCCTCGCGGGGCATGACGCAGTCGCCGACCAGCTTGCGGATCTCACAGCCCAGGTGGCATTCCTTGCCGATCTGGGTGGCCTCCATCGTGACGGCGGTGCCGATCTGGAGACGTGTCCCGACAGGCAGGGTCAGCAGGTCCAGGCCCTGCGTCGTGATATTCTCGGCGAAGTCGCCGGGCTGCAATACCAGGCCGTGGCCCTGCATCTTGTCGATGCTCTCCTGCGCAAGCAGGCTGAGTTGACGGTGCCAGTCGCCTGCGTGGGCATCGCCCTGCATGCCCAGCATGGTGATGGTGACAGGGCCTTGCACGGGATGTTTGCGTGTGCCTTTCTGCTCCGAGATGTTGACCGAGATGACGACGGAATGGTTCATGCGCTCTCCCAGAGACCGGTCTGGCCACCGCTCTTGCGGACGAGGCGCAGGTCGGTGATGCGAATGCCCCGTTCGACAGCCTTGCACATGTCGTAGACGGTGAGCGCAGCGGTGGAGGCAGCGACCAGGGCTTCCATCTCGACGCCGGTCTCGGCCTTGGTGCGAGCGGTCGCTTCGATGTCGAGGGCGTGATCGGTCTCATTCAGTGTCAACGTCACACCGACAAACGTCATGTTGATCTGGTGACAGAGGGGGACCAGTTCCCAGGTGCGTTTGGCAGCCTGAATGCCGGCGACCTGCGCGACGGTCAGGACGTCGCCTTTCTTGAGGTTGCCCGCTTTGACCAGATCGAAGGTAGCGGGGGCCAGCAGGACACGGCAGCGGGCGACGGCCTCTCGGGCTGTCTCCGGCTTTCCGCCGACGTCCACCATGCGCGCGTTGCCCTTGTCGTCCAGATGCGTCAGTTCATTGCTTCCCATGCTATCCTCCTATGCTTCCCATGGCGCGGCCGTAGTGGCGGGCCGTCTCCGGCATGCACTCGGGTTTCTGCTGCATCGCGCGCACAAGCAGTGCGCGCAGCGCCTCATCGTTGACGACAGGGCGCAGGGCAGGCCTGATGTCGATTTCGTCGGCTCCAAACAGGCACAGCCGCAGGTGACCGTCTGCGAGCAGTCGCAGGCGGTTGCAGGTGGGGCAAAAATGCTCGCTCACGGGAGCGATCACAGCCACTGTTCCGGGCGCTCCCGGGATACGGCGATAGTCCTGCGCGGGGCCGTTGCCGTCAGGCTTGTCGGCCGGCTCCAGAGGGGCCAGTGCTTCTAGCCTGCGGCGCAGCTCGGTGGCGGGTACCAGGTAGTGGTCCTCACCCAGTGGGCCGATGGGCATGTACTCGATGAAGCGGACCTCGACGGGCAGACGCCTGGTGAGGTCGAGGTACGGCGCCAGGTCGTCGTTGACACCACGCAGGACGACGACGTTGAGCTTGATGGGGTCAAATCCTATGTCGACGGCTGCTTTGAGTCCAGCCAGGGCGGTGTCCAGCGAGCCGAGACGCGTGAGATGGGCGTAGGTGGTGGGGTCAAGCGAGGGCAGACCAATGTTGACACGTTTCAGTCCGGCAGCCTTGAGGTCGGCGGCAAACTGAGGCAGCAGGATGCCGTTGGTGGTGACCGACAGGTCGTGCAGGCCGGGGACAGCGAGCAGCATCCGCACCAGGTCCACAATGCCGAGGCGGCACAGCGGTTCGCCACCCGTAAGGCGTACCTTGACGATGCCATCGGAGGCAGCAACGCGCATAAACGCGACGATCTCCTCAAAGCGCAGGATGTCCTTGTGCCCCAGCATCGGGACACCTTCCTCAGGCATGCAGTAGCGGCACCGCAGGTTGCAGCGGTCGGTGACGGAGATGCGGAGGTAGTCGATGGTGCGTCCGAAGCGGTCGGTCATCAGTGGTCCTCCGGCAAGTCGGTGAGCTGTATGTGAATGGTCTGGCCTGCCTCGACGACAGGCGTATTTTCAGGGATGACGGCGATGCCGGCAGCGAGCGCCATAGACGTGAGGATGCCGGACCCCTGGGGACCGGTCAAGGTAGCATGGAGGGCTCCGTCACGCTCCTGCAGGCGGACCCGCGCGAAGTGCGTGCGTCCCGCGTCGGCGCCCTTGGTGTACCGTTCGTCGAAAACGGCGGTGCGGACAGGGCGATACAGCAGGGCGTGGCCCATCATGTGACGTACCAGGGGTCGTACGTACTCCTCGACACAGACCATGCAAGATACGGGATTGCCAGGTAGCCCGACGATGCGCCTGGAGCCCAGCGTCCAGAAGGCCATGGGCTTGCCTGGCTTCTGCTTCACATGCCAGAAGACCAGCTCTGCGCCCATCTCCTGCAAGACGTCCTTCACGAAATCGTAGTCGCCGACCGAGATGCCGCCGTTGGTGAGGACGACATCAGACTGGGCAAGAGCCTGTTCGAGCGCAGACCTCACGGCCACACGCGTATCGGCCACGCGAGCGAAGACCACCGGTTCTGCGCCCATCGCGGCGACCTGTGCGCGCAGCGAGTGCGCGTTGGCGTCACGGATCTGTCCCGGTCCAGGCACCAGGGCGACGTCGACCAGCTCGCTGCCGGTGGTCAGGACGGCAACGCGCGCACGGGGGCAAACGGTGACGGTGGCATGACCCGCTGCAGCGCAGACGCCGACCTCGCCCGGGCGGAGGACTGTTCCGGCCGCGAGGACGATGGCGCCGTCCTTCATGTCTTCGCCTGCACTGCGAACGTTGGTGCCTGTCTTGAGCGCCAGCAGAATAAGGACGTCGTCACCCTCTGTGCGGGTCGCCTCGACGTGGACGATAGTGTCGGCGTCGGCGGGGAGGGGCGCGCCCGTCATGATGCGGATGGCGGTTCAAGGGCGAACCGGCTGCGTCGCGACGCTGCCCGCAGGGACGTCTTCCAGGATGTGCAGGCGGACAGGTGTGGCCTCGGATGCCTGCCATATGTCGGCGGCGAGGACCGCGAACCCGTCCATAGCGGAGTTGGCGAAGGGGGGTACATTCCCATGTGCCATCACGTCCTCCGCAAGTACCAGTCCCGCAGCCTCATCGAGCGGCATGGTGACAGGCGCCAACGGTGTTGCGTGCTCCAGTATCGCCTTCAGCGCTTCCTCGATGTTCAGCATCGTTCCTCCAGTGGCAGATGTTACAAGAACCAGGTATGTCCCCTGTTACACAAGCAGCTCACCTGCCACAAAGCGGCGGGTCCGGTCGTCGCGAGGACTCGCAAAGAAAGCCTCGCGCGGTGCCTGTTCAATGATACGCCCCTCGTGCAGGAACGCCACGTCGTCGGCGACACGACGGGCTTCAAAGATGTCCTGTGTCACGATGACGGCGGTTATGCCCAGGTCGTCCCTCATGTGGAGCAGCAGGTCTTCGAGCAGCTTGGTGCCGTAGGGGTCCAGGCTGGCGGAGGGCTCGTCGAGGAAGAGCAGGCGCGGCTGCAGGGCGAGGGCGCGCGCCACCGACAGGCGTGCCGCTTCGCCGCCGGAAAGCGACGATGCATGCTGGCGCGCTCTCTCTGCGATGCCTACCTCGCGCAGGGCGGCCATGGACCGCTCCTCTGCCTCGGCTCGACTCATACCGCGTAACTGCAACCCATACATTACATTGCTGAGGACCGAGCTGCTGAAGACCGCGGGGTGTTGAAACGCGAGCAGCATCTGGCGTCGCAGGGGTAGGTAGTGCTGGTCCTGAGTCGGACTCCTGGTCGAGGCTCCATAGGTGACGGTCGACACACCAGGGGCAATGCCATCATACGCGACGGTGCCTTCGTCGGCGGGTTCCAGCAACCCAAGGATGCGCAGGAGGGTCGTCTTGCCGGCGCCGTTCGTGCCGAGGATGACGGTGATGCTGCCTGCGGCAACGCTGAGGTCGATGTCCTGCAGGACCTTCCGGGCGCCAAAGCGCTTGCGAACGCCTGCCGCTGTGATGAGGTCAGTCGAGGTGGCGGACATTGCCGGCCTCCGACGTGCCCTCGCCCAGGCGAGATAGGACGATGTTGACGAGGAAGGAGACGAGGAGCAGGATGATGCCCAGCGCGACGGCACGGTCGAAGTTGCCCTGACGGGTCTCAAGGACGAGGGCCGTGGTAAGCGTACGGGTCGCCCCCTGGATGTTGCCACCCACCAGCATGGCTGCCCCGACCTCGCTGATGGCGTTGCCAAACGCCGTGACGACGGCGCCTAGGATGGCCAGGCGTGCCTCGAGGAGCAAAGCGACGGAGGCCTGCGTGTGTGTTGCCCCCAGCGTAAGCGCAAGGTCGAAGACGCCCTTGTCGGCGCTGCGCAGTCCAAGGACCGAGAGGCCCACGATAACCGGGAGAGCCAGCGCGATCTGAGCGACCACCATCGCTGTCGGGGTGTAAAGCAGTTCCAGCGGACCGAGGGGGCCGCTGCGCGAGAACAGGAGATACACCAGGAGGCCGGCCACCACCGGCGGGAACCCCATCAGGGTATAGACGACGTTCATGACGCCCTGCTTGCCCCGGAAGCGAGCGAACGCCAGCAGGATGCCGAGAGGGAACCCTGCGAGCGCCGACCAGAACAGCGCGCTCATCGTGACGCGGAGAGATGTCCCCAGAGCCTCGTACGTGCCGGGGTCCAAGGAAAGGATGAGCCGCACGGCCTGCGCAAAGCCCCGGCCGATATCACCCATCGGTATCTCTCCGCGTCGCTTGCATACTATTTGTGGATTTCGAGCCGGTAGACGTACTTGAGACTGTTCACCAGGAACACGCCCCTGGTGGTCATGAGAGCCATGAAGCCATCGTCGGTCGAGAGTGTCACACCGTTCTTGAGGTAGACGACCGTGATCTTCGTGCCGGTGCGCGCGTTGTAGATGTCGTCATAGTCCAATGTCATACGGCTGCCGTCTGTGGCTGTGGCGACGACCATCAGGCGCTTGGCGGCTGCAAGATCGGGAGAGATGGCCTTCAGGATGTCGATGAGCTGGACACCGCCGTAAAGAACCGGCGTGAGTGACTGGTTGTTCTGTGGGTAGATCTTGACCGTCGTAACGGGGAACTTGCGGACGTCGTTCAGACGGTAGGTGACCGCCTTGCCGCTGGGAAGAACGATGTCGAGGCTGCGCGTAGCCCTCCACTCGGTGGAATCCGGATAGAAGAGGGTCTGCCCGTATTGCTCCACGCCGAAGCTCTTGATGAGTTCCTGACCGGGAAGGCCGGTCATGAAATCGGCGAATCGAACGGCGAGGTCCACCTTGACCTGTGGGTATTTGGCGGGGTTCACGGGCATGAGGCCGTAGGGATTGAGCAGCCCCTGAGACCCCTGGACGAGGATCGGCAGGTTGATCTTGCCACCATTCTGATACGCAAGGTACGTGGCGCGGTCGGTCAGGGTGTATGCCTGCTTCTGGTCGGTCATCATGAGGACTTCGCCCATGCCCTGTCCGGCGCTGAGGTACCAGGACTTGCCGGCAGGCGTGATGCCCGCTGCCTTCCAGATGTCGAGTTCCTTGGTGTTGGTGCCCGACTTGTCACCACGGCTGATGAAGGTCGAGCCCGAGCCGGCGAGCTTCGTGAACGCCGCGGTCGCATCGGTCATGCCCTTAATCTTCGCTAGGTCCGAAGCTGGACCAACAATGATGAAATCGTTGTACATGACATCCTTGCGGAAGAGGCCGAAGCCGTCGGCCATGAACAGGTCTTCCTGGGCACGCGCGTGCACGAGCAGGACGTCTGCGTCGCCCTTGCGCCCGGTCGTGATCGCCTGACCGGTACCGACCGAGATGATCTTGACCTTGACGTGGTTGGACTTCTCGAACAGAGGGACAAGGAAGGTCAGGAGCCCGGAGTCGAAGGTGGAGGTCGTCGTGGCGAGGACCATCGACTGTGTTTCGGGCTCCTTGTAGTCGAGGATGGGGGGGAAGTAGGCAGCAGCCTGGGCACGGGTGATGGCCGCGGTCGGCCTCGTCACATCGGCGACCATGCCTTCCTGTACACAGGCAGCAGCAGCTGTCCGGGCCCACTCCGAAAGGTCCTCCGAGCCTGGGACCTTGTCCAGGACTATGTGGGTCGCCATGCCGCGGATCTCGAAGCCCATGAGGCGTGCGACAATGACCATCGACTCTTCACGGGTGATGCCGGCTGTGGGGTGGAAGGTCCCGTCCGGGTACCCGGAGACCCAGCCCTTGGTCAGGGCGGCGTAGACCAGAGGAGAGGCCCAGTTGCTCGTCGGCAGGTCCAGAAGCGTGTTGGCGGGTGACTGCACGAGATCCAGCCCGGCGGAGCGCGCAAGCGCCACGACGAACTCGGCACGGGTGACTGGAGCGTCGGGTCGCAACGTCCCGTCCGGGTAACCCTTCATGAACCCTTTGGCGACGACCAGTTCGATGACTGCCTGATCGGGACGCCCAATGATGTCAGACAGTGATGCGGCGCGCGCCGGGTGGACGGACGCCATGGACAGGAATGCGAGAATGAGTGCGACCGCAAGGACGCGGCGGACCAGCAGACGTGGCAGACCTTGATTCATTGTTTCTCCTTTCCACAATGGGAGGCACGGCCGTTTCCCGCCGTACCCTGCCGGCTGTACGCCATGGCTTGCACCGAAGGTCGGACAGCTCGAAGAATTGTTCTCTGCGCTGCAGAGGACAACAGTATAGACGTCCGCACGCGTACGACAAGAACCCGTGTCGTTTCTTCATCATCTGACCCGTCATCGCTGTCCTGCAACCTGTCATTCCTGCCCCTGCGGGAGTCTTTCTCCTCTCTCTGTCATCCCCCCCGAGTCCTTTTGTTCAAGACGAGGGGTGCTCCTCACGAGCCCAAGGATGTTTTTGTATCCGAGGGTGTTCTGCATGTTGGTACAATGCCCCCGAGCATGTTAGTCTAATACGAGGGGTGCTTCTGAGTGGTGTTCCTCGGCGCAGGCGGGAATCCAGCTGTTTCCTGGCTCGTGAGTTCCATCTTCATTGACCTTGGAGCGGTTTGGCGGTATACCCAACACATCTGCCTCCGTGTGGGTTGAGCATGCGACCCGCCAGCGGCGCAGGAGGAAAACGATGACGAGGCAACTGCAATGGTGTCTGAGAATCGTGGTAGTGGTGGCTCTGGTACTGGGGTGCGCACTGCCAGGGAAGCCCGCGCGCGGCTCGATGAACCTGCCTACGATCGACGCCGCCTTTCTGGCCCGTGTCGGGTCATCGCCATCGTTACAGGAGGTCATCGTCCGCATGCAGGGTCTTCCGTTGGTCGGCAGAGTCCAGGATGCGGGAACGGAAGGGTGGCTGGACACCGTGGCCGCGCACGCATCAGAGGCAGCGATCTCGCAGGAGCAGGACGCGTTTCTGTCGTCGCTGACGGCGCACGGTGTTGCGTATGCGGTCACGCAGCGGCTGAGTGTGACCTTCAACGGTCTCGCATTGAGCCTTGCGGGTTGCGACCTCGCAGCGGTTGCGGGGACGAGCCACGTCTCGTTTGTCTACGAATCCCGGCGGGCACAGATCCTGGACGATGACGGAAATGCCGCCATGGGAGTGAATCAAGCGTTGTGGGACCGTACATCGGCGGGCGGAAAGAAACTCGACGGAACCGGTACGGCCATCGGCATCATCGACACCGGTATCGACTATATGCATCCCGATCTTGGTGGAGCCAGGTTCCCCAATGCCAAGGTGGTGGGAGGATACGACTTCGCTGACGACGACGGCAACCCTATGGACAACCAGGGCCACGGCACCCACGTCGCGGGCATTGCAGCTGCGGACGGCAAGGTGCAGGGTGTCGCGCCAAAGGCCAAGCTCTATGCCTACAAGGTCTTCAGCGACCAGGGAGGGGGAGCTGCCGACGGGGACATCATCGCTGCGCTTGACCGCTCCCTGCGGGACCATTGTACGGTGGTCAACATGTCCCTGGGCATGTCCGGGGGAACCGCTGATACGCCCGAGAACGAGGCTATCAACAACGCGGTCAAGGCGGGTGTCGTGGTCGTGGCAGCGACGGGCAACTCCGGCCCACGCAACCCCGAGACCAACTGGCCCCTGGGTTCGCCCGCGACAGCCCTCAATGCCATCGCGGTAGCTGCCTCCAACGACGGCCCCTATCCAGTAATGGAGGTTCTGACACCGAGCGGAACAGGGATGGATCACATCTTGGGCGGCTATGCCGACATCGCCCCTGAGTTCAAGGAAGGCTCTACGTACAGCATCGTGGATGCCGGATACGGCTCGAAGGCTGATTTTGCTGGCGTGAACGTCAAGGGGAAGGTTGCACTAGTCGAGCGGGGACCCATCGGGACCGGCGGGATCTACTTCCGCGACAAGGTCCTCAACGCGGAGGCTGCAGGAGCCGCCGGCGTCATCATCTACAATCACAGCCCCGGAGTCATTGGAATGACGCTCAGGGTAGCGGCGGGCGACGAGAGTAAGGACTATGTCCCCTGCATCGGCATCACGCAGGATGCAGGACTGGATCTAAGGATGCTGACGACGAGGGGGCTTGTCGTTCGGTTTGGAACACGCAGCAACCTGGGGACGCTTGCAGACTTCAGCTCGATGGGACCCACGGAGGACTTTCACTTCAAGCCGGAGGTGTCTGCGCCCGGCGTCACGGTGAACTCGACATTTCCAAATGACGAGTATGCCAAGCTGGACGGCACGTCGATGGCTTCGCCGGGGGTGGCCGGAGCCGTTGCGCTGATTAAGGCGGCTCATCCCGACTGGACACCGGAGACGGTCAAGCTGGCGCTGATGAACACGTCGGATGTCCTTCGCAACTGGCAGAACGACGAGGTCATCACGTGGACGCTGCAGGGAGCCGGCCGGGTCGACGTACCGGCTGCCATCGACGCCCCGGCCGTGGCTGGGATAGCCACGTCTGATGGGAAGACGACGTTTCAGACAGGCGCCCTTCTTGTCGACGATGACAGTATTGCGACTGCGACGACGATCACAGTACGCAGTCTCTCGAACCACAGTGTGACCTTTGCGCCTTCGTTCAACTGGACGATGGACGCGCGGGCAGGCGTGGAGGTGACCGTTGCTTCGTTGTCCGTCGTCGTCGCTCCCGGCGGAACGGCACAAGTTGCCGTGACCACGACTGTGAACCCGGCCACCGTGGGGGACGGGCCGCACGAGGGGATGATCACCCTGCAGTCGGCCAGCGGAACCTTGCACGTGCCCTACATCTTCTGGCGCGCGAGCGTTGAGGTCCCTGAACAGTTGAGCGGAATGCATACGAGCACAGCAACCCTGATGGCGCCCGGTGGCACGATGGACGTCCGGTTCAACATCGGCTACGGTGGGGTGCGACCTGCCGTCGAGGAAGGAGACGAGCCCCAGGGTTCCAGCTTTGCCTCGCAGGTCGTGGCAACGGTCACGGGCACAGATGGCGCGACGACCCTCGGGACCGTGTACCGCAGATCGCTGTTGCTCGTGGGTGACCATGGGTTTGCCTGGGACGGTCGGGATGTTCACGGCAACCTCTTCCTGACCGACGGAGACTATCTCCTGAGAACGTCGGTCGTCGAGAGCAACAACGACCCGGTCAACCTGCAGATCTCCGAGGCAGCGCATCAGTCGACGCCTATTCGTGTCACGGGCATGGCAGGAGTTCCGGAGCTCAGCCTGAACATCGTGGGCGGGAGTCTGCGCCAGGGCGAGGACGTGACGGTCAGCCTTACCGCCGACAGCACGACGAGTATCTCAGACATAGCGGCTGTCGTGCAGTTCGAACCCTACTATCTCTCGGTGAAGTCAGTGCTGGAGGGCGACTTCCTGAACCAGAGGGGAAAAGTTCCGTCAAGTCTTGTTTCCGCGGTCGACGCTTCAGCGGGTAGCGCCGCGGTCGAAGGAGCGACAGGAACGGGTCAGGTCCAGGGGCGCGGCAGTGTGTGTATGATCACATTCACTGTCCTGCACAGCGGCTCCACGGAATTGTGGATTGGAAAGCCTCGTGCGACCAACGGCAGCGGGACGGCGGAAACGATCGCCCGGTCGCTGGCCATCACGTTGCGGTCGGGAGGCAACGTCTGGGATATCGACGGCAACAAGCGCGTGGACCTCCGTGACATGGTCGCTCTTGCCCGTGCGTACGGCTCACAGGCCGGGGACAGGCGATATGACAACATGGCAGACCTCAACGGCGATGGACGCGTCGACGACGCCGACCTGCAGATCCTGCGCCAGCATTATGGCGACGTGTACCCCTAGGAGACCGCAATGAAGAAGACGATTGGCTTGCTCTGCGTGATTGCGCTCCTCTTGCCATCTCTGGTGCCAGGTATGGGAACGGCGGTGGGCGCCGTCGCGTTGACTGAGGTCGACACGATCGGCGTGATGCCCTCTGACTATGTCGGGACGCTGACCATCGAGAGTGTCAACACCGTCGAGAAGGACTACCCGTCGACACATGCATTCCCGTCGCAGGGCGTGGCTTTCCTGCCGAATGGGGACGTGGTCGTGTGCGACACCGGGTACGGCCGCATCCACGTTCTCTCGGCTGACCTTGTCCACAAGCGCATCATGGGGTCGCTGGGGAGTGGGCGCGGGGAGCTGCAGTACCCGGCCGATGTAGCTGTGGACAGTGCCGACAACATCTATGTCGCCGACTTCTTTGGCAACAAGGTTGTCAAGTTTGGAACCGACGGCTCGGTTGTGATGGAGTTCGGCTCGGAAGGCAACGGAGCCGGCCAGTTCGAGGGCCCCGCCGGCATCGCCGTGACGCCGGACGGCAGCATCTGGGTCGCCGACCAGTTGAACGACCGCCTGGAGCAGTTCACGGCGGCAGGCACGTACGTGACAACCGTGACAGGCATCTCCCGCCCTGCCGGCATGACCTCAGTGGGTCTCTTCCCCTATGTCGTTTCCAGTAGCGACAGCGCCGTCTACCGGCTGAGCGGAACGAAGGCCGTGCGCGTCTTTGCGGCCCCGGGAGAAGCGGAGAACCTTATCACGAGTGCCGCCGACCTCGCGGTCGACACCCGCGGTAACATCTATGTCGCGGACCGCGGCACAGGCGAACTGCCGGTTCCCGCCGTCAAGGTCTTCTCCAGCAGTGGGCAGTATCGGCGCAGCTTCGGGCAGTACCCGGCCGACATGACCGACATCCAGGACGGCGAAGTGCTCAGTCCCGGCGGTGTCGCCGTCGCGCCTGATGGCACGGTCTACGTCATGAACAGCGGGTTCTTCCGCGACGCGGCCAATCCCTTCGGCAGCGGCTACCACGCGAAGCTGATCGAGTACGCTCCTGGCGGCGGCGTGGTGGCCGTTCAGGACTATGCCATGGACCTTCGGGGACGGCTCAACAATCCCCAGGACGTTGCGGTGGACGGCAAGGGTCAGCTGTGGGTCACCTGCAGCTCGCCCGTCGTCTCCGCCGACGGTCAGACGATCGAGTGGAACCGCGGGTACGTGGACGTCCTGGACCGCAGCGGCAACGAGCTGTTCGCTGTCATGCGCGCAGGCTCCCGTTCGATGCAGCTGGTGGAGTCCGTTGCGGCAAGCGGTACAGGACTGGTCTACGTCGCGGCGCAGGATGTCAAGGGAGGATTCATCGCCGTCTATGATGAAGCCGGCAACTACGTCAGGACCATTGCCGCCGGCAAGGTTGACGGGACAAGCGATCTCGAGATGGCAAGCGATGGGACACTGTGGGCCTGCAACCAGGGCGATGGGTCTGTCGTGCATCTGGCGGCGGACGGCAGTGAGCTGGGCCGTTTTGCGACTGCCGGTATGCCCGCGGGGCTGACCGTCCTGCAGGGCGGAGACCTCCTCGTCTGCGTGTGGGGTGAGTCTGGTGAGGTTCAGCAGGTGGTTCGCTACAGCTCCAAAGGGGTCGTTATCCGAGCTTACGGAGTGGTGGGCGGTGGTCGCGGCGCCGGCCAGATGTACTATCCTCACGATGCGATGCTACTGCCTGACGGCCTCATCCTGGTGAGCGACGCCGAGAACGGGCGCTTCGTCGCGTTCCGTCAAGACGGATCGGCGGCCTGGACGACGTCCCGGTCCTGGTATCTGCCGGGCAGGATGACGTGGTCGGCGCAGGGTACCCTCTATGTGACCGACGGCTTCCATAACGTGATCCGTGAACTCAGCTATGGCCAGCCAGAGGCGCTCCAGGGTGCCGCCGTGACCGTCCGGCTGGACACGGTGGAACGTGTCGTTTCCGCCGGAGTGACGACCCGCCTGCAGGTGAGTCTCCGCAATCGGAGTGCCCGGACAGACACGTTCGCGGTGAAGTCGACCGTTCATGGCGGAAGCGGGTGGTCGAGTTCGGTCAGTCCCGCGTCGGTCACGGTGCTGTCTGGAGCGACAGGCACGGTTGAGGTGACGGTCCAGGTCCCCGCGGGCGTCGGTCCGGGGACAGTCGGTGCCGTGGATGTCGAGGTCCGCAGCGCGCTGGAGCCAGCGAGTGTCACAACCGTCTATGCCGAAGTCGCAATCCGCACTGCTCCCCCTGTGGTTGTCGGGGGAGTCTCGGTCGAGACATTCATGGGAGCGACGGTGCAGGTGCCCTTGGACGCACGGGATGTGGAGAATCTCTACGGAGTGGGGTGTCGTGTCGCCTATGACGACAAGGCACTGCAGTTATTGAGTGTCGCGCAGGGAAACCTCCTGGGCGCCGAAATGCTGTTCATCGAGGATCACAGCACCGCAGGCGAAGTACGCGTCGCATTGACACTTGAGGGCGACGCCCGGCCGGTCAGCGGAAACGGCAGCATCGCGGTCTTGACGTTCCGCCCTCTGGAGGCTGGGACGACGCAGCTGGACATCGACGAGCTTCAGTTGCTGGGTGGAGACGGGGGGAGGCAGGAACTTGCAGGCAAGGCGCGTTCCATTCCCGTGCGTGTCCTTGCAGAACAACCCCGGATGGTTCTTGTCCTTCACGTCGGCTCGCCGACCATGCAAGTCGGCAGCTCCAGCGTCGTGCTGGATGCTCTGCCGGTCATTGTCGAGGGTCGCACGCTGGTCCCGATCCGGGCAGTCGTCGAATCGCTTGGTGGTACCGTTGCCTGGGATGCTGGCAGTCGGACGGTGACCATATCGCTCGACGGAACCGAACTCAAGCTTGTCATCGGGAAGTCAAGCGCCTTGGTGAACGGAAAATCGACCCCTGTCGACAGCACAAACCCCAACGTCGTGCCTCAGATCCTCAACAGTCGCACAATGCTTCCTCTACGCTTTGTGGCCGAGAGCCTGGGCACCGACGTGCAGTGGGAAGATTTGACCCAGACGATCACCATCACGTACCCCAAGCCCTGAGCTTTCCACGTTTTCATATCTGGCCCGGCGGCGCGATGCGCATGAGTCCGCCGTCTTCGTTGTCTCGGCGGGTGAATGGCGTAAACTGTCACAAGGGAGTATCTCATACTCTCGACGGCATGAGGGTGATCCAGGTGTTCTCCCAATTGTGGCAGGAACCTGATCGGCTCCAGCTGCGTGTACCATGGTTTGCTCCCGAGTAGTGGCTCTGCTTTGAAACAGGAGGTTGACATATCATGACTGGACAGACGGCAATGATATCGGCATTCGGCGTACTGCTGCTGATGGCGGTCGCCATCTTCGTCTGGGTGCGCAGGAGCAAGCGCGGCGGCTCGGCCCTGGGGCTCAGCATGGCGCTTTTGCTCGTCGCGGCCGCAGGGCTACTGTTCTCGGCCCTGGCAGGCATCTACACGGATTTCCTGTTCTTCACCGAGGTCGGCTACCGGCAGGTCTTCTGGACGAGGACACTGGCGAGAATCGCCGCCTATGTTGCGGGGGCCGTCGTGGCCTACGCCGTGGTGTGGGCGGTCACCGGGCTACCACGCGGCCTGTTTGTGGGGATGAACGCGGATGACGCTCACCGCACCTCCCATATCCTCAAATGGACGCGCATCGTCATCGCCCTTGTCGCCGCGAATTTCGTCGGACTGGGCGCAAGTGGTCTCAGCCTGCAGCTCCTGGCGGCGACACGCCAGGTGGCGTCGACGGCGTACACCGACCCCATCTTTGGGAACAGCATCAGCTTCTACTTCTTCACATACCCTGTCGTGCGAGGGCTCCTGGGCATTCTTGCGGGCATCGCCGTGGGTGGTCTGGCGGTGATCGGCACGAGTTTCCTTCTGGCGACTTCCGTGCCGGGTGACGCTGCACTGCGCCGTGGGCTGCGCAGCCGCCTGAGTTTCTTCGCAGGCATCCTGCTGCTCATAGCGGCCGTGGGAGTCTGGTTCTCGATGTACGGACTGCTGTTTCAGAGCAACGGTGTCGTGTTCGGCGTGAGCAACGCAGATCAGGTCGTCCGCATCCCGCTCATCAAGGCGACGGCCGTGGGCGTCCTGCTGTGCGGCATCGTATTCCTGCTGGCTTCGTTCAAGCCACGGTTGGCAAAACCGAGCTTCCTTGGCTGGGTGGGCGCCATCACACTCATCGCCTATGTTCTGCTCGTGTCCGGCATTCCAGCGCTCTATCAGCGCTTTGCCGTCAAACCCAACGAACTCTCGCGCGAGACACCTTATCTGGCTAACAACATTGCGGCGACCAATGCGGCTTTTGGCCTGTCGGCCGTTAACGTGATCTCCGACCCTGGCACGCAGACGACTTTGTCCACAGGCGCCGTCATCGCCAACAAGGACGTGCTGCAGAACGTGCGGCTGTGGGACTGGCGCGCGCTGGCCGACACCAACGAGCAGCTGCAGTCTATCCGCAGCTACTACAAGTTCAACGACATCGATATCGACCGCTACACATTGAACGGGAAGTCGCAGGAGGTCATGATCGCTGCGCGCGAACTGGACCAGTCACTGCTGTCGGACACGTCGCGCAGTTTCGTCAATGATCGCCTGGTCTACACCCATGGTTTCGGAGTGGTCGCAAATGGTGTCAGCGACTTCTCGTCCGAAGGCGCCCCCGTGTATGCAGTGAAGGACATTCCCCCCGTCAGCAACGGTGGGTTCGTCGATATTTCTGAACCACGCATCTACTATAGTGAAAGCACGAGCGGGTTTGCCATCGTCAAGGGTAACTCGTCGGAATTCGACTATCCGCAGGGCGACGCCAACAAGCAGTACCAGTACACAGGCAACGGCGGCATCCGCCTCTCCATGCTCAACCGGCTTGCCTTCTCCTTCGTCAACCAGAACGTCAACATCCTGATATCGGGACAGATCAGCAGCGAATCACGTATCATGGTCTACCGCAATCTCCAGGAACGCATCAAGCACATCGCGCCATTCCTCGAGGTGGACAGTGACCCCTACGTCGTCGTGGACCCCGAGGGCAAGCTCTTCTGGTTCGGCCAGGGCTATACGACGTCGCAGTACTTTCCCTACAGCGAGTACTACGATGCCGGCACAGAGTTGAGCGGCAAGGTCGTCAACTACATCCGCAACAGTTTCATGTACACCGTGAACGCATTCGACGGGACGACGACGTTCTACCGCATCGACGAAACCGACCCCATAGCAGCGACCATCGACCGTGTCTACCCTGGGCTGTTCAAGACGCTCGACGACGCTCCGTCCTTCGTCAAGGACCACTACCGGTATCCGTGCGGGTTGGGCGCGCTGCAGAGCCGCGTATTCTCGAAGTACCACATGACGGATTCCCGTGTGTTCTATGGACAGGAAGACAAGTGGGCGGTGGCGAAGGAACGCTACCTGGGGACAGATACTTCTATCGAACCCTACTATATCTTCTTCAGGATGCCGGGGTCGACGAAGCAGGTGTTCTCGCTTGTCACGCCGTTCACCCCTGTCGGCAAGGACAACCTCGTGGCGCTCATCGCAATCAGTTCCGACATCGACAGCCCCGACCGTGTGTCTGTGATCAAGTTCAGCAAGGACCGTGTTGTGTACGGTCCGTTCCAGGTCGAGGCCCGCATCGATCAGGATACGGAGATCTCCAAGACGTTGACCCTCTGGAACCAGCAGGGTTCGCAGGTCCTGCGGGGCAACATGCTTATCCTGCCGGTCGACGGCTCGCTGCTGTATATCGAGCCCATCTATCTGCAGTCCAGCAGCTCCAAGATGCCGCAGATCAAGAAGATCGTCGCGGCCACCAAAGACAAGCTGGTGTGGGGGGATAATCTGGACCAGGCTCTCAGCAGTCTTCTGGGAACTCCGGTGGACATTGGCGGGGTAGGACCCGCGACTACCGAACCTGGGACAGTCGTACCACCTGAGACGGGGACGACGGGTGGGAACGTGACCCCCGGGACGGTGACCGCCGAACAGAAGGCGCTCATCGCGGAAGCAATCGCCACGATGACGCGCTACAAGCAGTACACATCGACGGGCGACTTCGCGAAGGCTGGGCAGGAACTCAAGGCGCTCGAGGATGTCCTTGCAAAGCTGGACGCCTTGAAGACGACGCCATAACACCAACCCCGGAGTGCGCAGTCGGGCCACGGCGCGTGCCGTGGCCCTTTTTGCATATACTGAACCAAAGGCACCGGCTCTCATCCGAAATCGCGGTGTCTTTAGCGGAGAGCTGGACATGTTGCGACAACCTGACGTATGGCGTGGAATTCCTCTGGCATTGTGCGTCGGTACGCTGCTGGGGGCTGGAGCCTCTCTTTCGAAGCGGCTGGTCTCCCGGACGGATCCCATGGCCCTTGCGGGAGCGCTGTATGGCGGTGCGGCGCTCGGACTGACAGTAGCAACCGTCCTCGTTGCGGGGCACGACGACCAGCGGTGTTCACTGGCGTGGGAAACGGTGGAGCGGTGAACATCCGCCGTGGGATTCCGCTTGCGCTGGGAGCGGGTATTCTGTTCGGGCTCAGCGCCCCGTTGTCGAAGCTCATCGTCGCCGGCATGGATCCGATTGCGCTCGCGGGTGTCCTCTATCTCGGTGCATTCGTGGGTGTGTCTGTCGGCCATCTGCTCGGGGTGACGCGTGGACTGCAGAGCGAACCACTCCAGCGCTCGGACGCGCCGTACGTGCTGACGATGATCACCGTCGGTGGGGTCTTGGCGCCCGTCCTCCTGATGTTTGGCGTGCGTGCGGCGTCGGGGTTCACGGCGTCGCTTCTCCTGAACTTCGAGGGTGTGGCTACGGCGCTTATCGCATGGATGTTCTTCAAGGAACGTGTTTCGGGAGCGGTATGGGGCGCGGTCGTGCTGATGACGGCGACTGGCGTCCTGCTCACGGGGGTCACGACGGGCGGGAGGTCCAGCATGGTCGGACCGCTGTTGATCATGGGCGCGGCCATTGGGTGGGGCGTCGACAACAACGTGTCCGCGCGGCTGTCCCACTGCAATCCGCTTGTCCTGGTCAGTATCAAGGGGCTGGCGGCGGGACTCTTCTCTCTGGGGTTCTCGTGGGCGACCAGAGGCGGCCTTCCTGCCCCGCGCAGTCTCCTGGCTGGCCTCGGCGTCGGCTGTATCTCGTACGGAGTTTCTCTTGTGCTGTTCATCCTTTCGCTCAAGGCCATGGGTGCAGCCCGCACGGGAGCCTTCTTTGCCGTGGGTCCCCTGGCCGGAGCCCTGCTGTCGCTGGTGATCTTCCGCAGCCCGTTCACATGGGCGATGGCGGTGGCGCTAGCCCTGACGGCGGTGTCGATTGCCCTGGTGGCAAGCGAGGGCCTGCGTTCCGACGGAACGCAACAACCCGACTAGTTGACCGACTGGCCGTTCTGGGCAAACTGTAATGTTTGCAGGCAGTTCGTCATCCGGGAGGCTCATATGAAGTGGGTAAC
>JAPLGK010000142.1 GCA_026390195.1 Caldisericota bacterium | reverse complement strand
GCGGCGATGGTAACGTCGTCGCCGTCCTCGAACGTGATACCCTTGCCGATGTCGAACTCCGTCGTATCGTCTGTGAGAATTGGCACCGCCTCGCGGCCAAGCCGGAGGAACACCGGTCCCTGCATGGCGGCAATCGCCAGGGTGGCCTTGCGGGCTTCGTTCACGTCGCACGGGTTGATGACAGTCATGTGCGGCAGCATCCTCATCGTGCCCAGGTCTTCCAGCGCCTGATGGGTCGCCCCGTCAGGACCAACACTGATGCCACCGTGTGCGCCGATGATCTTCACGTTCAGCTCGGCATAGGCGACGCTGACCCGGATCTGGTCGAGCGCCCGGTCGACCATGAACGTGCCGTAGGTCGACGTGAACGGGACCTTGCCCATCAGAGACAGCCCTGCGGCGATGCCGACCATGTCCTGCTCCGCGATGCCACAGTCGATGAACCGGTCGGGAAACTCCTTCTTGAAGCGGTCCGTCGTGGTCGACTTGGCGAGGTCAGCATCGAGCACGAACACACGTGGCTCCCCCGCTCCCAAGATGAGCAGAGCATCGGAATAGCCGTACCGGGTAGCTTTGCCCTCCAGCGTTCCGAGGACGTTGTTGTGTATTGTCGCCATGTCAGCCACCCTCCTGTGCGTCCAGCTCGCGGATGGCCTGGGCCAGCTCGTCCCGCGACGGCGCCTTGCCATGCCAGCCAGCAACGTTCTCCATGAACGAGACGCCCTTGCCCTTGATGGTATGCGCCACGATGGCGGTGGGCCGTCCCTTAGCCGTTTTCGCCTCGTCCAGCGCCTTCACGCACTGCTCCATATCGTGGCCGTCAATGCTGATGACGTGCCAGTTGAACGCGCGGAGCTTGGCAGCGACATCGTCGATGCACATGACGTCGGAACACTTGCCGTCGATCTGCAGGCCATTGTTGTCGACGATGACACACAGGTTGTCCAGCTTGAAGTGCGCACCTGCCATCAGTGCCTCCCAGATCTGGCCCTCCTGCAGCTCGCCGTCGCCGGTGAGGCAGTAGGCACGAACCGGCAGATTGTCATACCGGGCGGCGTATGCCACACCCACGGCGACGGACAGCCCTTGGCCGAGCGATCCTGTCGACGTCTCGACGCCGGGCGGGCTCCCCTTCTTGGGGTGTCCCTGCAGGCGTGAGCCGAACTTGCGCAGCGTCATGAGCTCTTCCTTCGGGAAGAAGCCCTTGTAGGCGAGCAGCGTGTACAGGAGTGGCGCGATGTGCCCCTTGGACCAGATGATGCGGTCCCGGTCTGGGTCAGTGGGCGTGGCCAGGTTGGCCGCCCGGAAGTAGAGGGCGGTCATGATGTCGGCGGCCGACAGCGAGCCACCCGGATGCCCTGAACCGGCAGCCGTGATGGAGCGAAGCGTGTCCTTGCGAATTTCGGTCGCAAGGTGCTTCAGTTCCTGGATAGTCAGCATCGTTTCCATGGTTGCTCCTTCATTGCTGGGACGGTGGTCCCGGATACTCAGAGGCAGACATGAGGACACGCAGGATGCTGCAGGCAGCAGGCGTCGCGCGTCCCCCGGGAGGTGCGGTGCGCCTCCTACTTCAGCTCGGCCAGGGCCGTGCGGATGCGCCCGAGCGCCAGGACGATGTTCTCGCGCGACGTGGCGTACGAGAAGCGGAGGTAACCCTCCCCGAACGAGCCGAAGCCGGTCCCAGCCAGGCAGGCGACGCCCGCGTTGTAGAGCAGGAAGTCGGCGATCTCCTGGGACGAGCGGCCAAAGCTCTTAACGTTGGGGAACACGTAGAAGGCCCCGTGCGGCTTGCGGCACGTGATGCCGGGGATGGCGCCCAGCCCCTCGACAATGATCTCCCGGCGGGCCAGGAACTCTTGCCGCATCTTCTCCTCGTCGTCCTGTGGGCCGGTCAGCGCTTCGATGCCGGCCATCTGCGTGAACGTGGCCGTGCAGGACGCGGTGTTGGCGATGACCTTGGACATCCACTCGATGAGGTCGCGCGGCCCGGCTGCGTAGCCGAGACGCCACCCGGTCATGGCGTAGGTCTTGGACATGCCGTCCATGATGATCGTGCGTTCCTTCATCCCGGGGAGCGAGGCGATGGAGAAATGCTCACCCTCGAACACTAGACGCGAGTAGATCTCATCTGACAGGACATAGAAGTTATATTTCTTCGCCATCTCGGCGACCAGCTCCAGGTCCTCGCGTGCGATGATGCCGCCCGTCGGGTTGGCCGGAGAGTTGATGACGACAAGCTTGGTGCGCGGGGAGACCAGCTTGACGAAGGTGTCGCGGTCGAAGCCGAAGTCCTTCTCTTCGAGGATTGGGAGGGGCACAGCCTTAGCGCCGGAGATGTTGATGCACGACTCGTAGATGGGATACGAAGGATTGGGGTAGATCGCCTCATCACCGTCTTCGAGCAGGGTCATGCAGGAAGAGTAGATGACGTCCTTGGCGCCGGGGGTTACGAGGACCTCCTCGGCTGTGACTGGGACGCCACGGGTCCTGCTGATGTACTCGGCAATAGCCTTGCGGAAGTCCATGCGGCCCATCGTCGGCGAGTAGTGCGTGTAGTTCTCCTCGATCGCCCGGATGCCGGCTTGCTTGATGTTCTCGGGGGTGTTGAAGTCAGGTTCGCCGATCTGCATATAGATCATGCTCTTGCCCTGGCGCTCCAGTTCCTGTGCCTTGGCCATGACGAGAAAGGCTCCTTCGCCGCCGGCCCTCTGCACGCGTTTCGTTACTCTCAGCATGTCCTGTACCTCCCTGCAGATGATTCAGCGCTCACGCGCGATCGTGCGCCTGTCTACCTGTCGTGTTTGTGGCCGGCGTTGGGCTGCATGAACGGCCTTTTGACCACGACGCCTGACTCGGTCTTTCCTCGAATAGGGATATACACCGTGTCGCCGACCTTCACCGCGTCCTTTTCGACCATGCACAGAGCATAGGAACCACCGAGGGTCGGGCAATAGTTGCCGCTGGTGACGTACCCGATCTTGACGGGCATGTCCGGATTGCCTGCCAGGCAGTCGAACCCGTTGCGCGGGATGGCCCGGCTGTTCATCTTCACGCCGATCCATTTGCGGGGGACACCCTTCTCTTTCATGGCGAGCAGTGCGGGCTTGCCTACAAAATCGTGGTCCCAGCTGATCACAAAGCTCTGCCCGGATTCGAGCGGCGCTATGCTCTTGTCAAGGTCATGGCCATACAGCCAGTAGCACACCTCGAAGCGCAGAGTATCGCGCGCACCCAGCCCGTTGGGAACGAGGCCGAACGGTTTGCCGACGTCCAGGATGGCATTCCACAGAAACCCTGCCTCTGCGGC
>JAPLGK010000022.1 GCA_026390195.1 Caldisericota bacterium | reverse complement strand
GTAGAACGCGATGAAGCGGACGTCGTGAGGGGGCAGTTCGGGGAGATACAAGGGCAGGTTGCAGTAGATCATGCTTTCTGCTGCTGACCACCCACAGTTCAGGTGGTCCTGGTGGGCCTCATACGTCAGCCACGGGTCGGGGGCGAGCACGGCGTCCGGTTTCTCCTGGCGGATGATGCGGACCATTGCTGCCGTGGTGTCGCCGCAATGGGGCAGGGAACCGTCATGGAACGGCAGATACAGGTGCTTGTGAACGCCGATGGCTTCGCCGGCACGCTGGTCCTCGTGCCTGCGGAATGCGACTAGGCGTTCGCGTGTCATCGAGATGTCCGTACTGCCCAGGCAGCCGTCGGTCATCGTGACGAGCGTGACGTCTTTCCCTGCCTTGGCCAGCTTGAGCAGGAGCCCACCCGCGAACCACACCGCATCATCGGAATGGGGTTGAAACACGACGTAGTTCTGTGCCGAATCGATGGGTGGGATCGGCAAAAACTCGTTCCAGTTCATTGTCCAGGGCCTCCGTTCAGGTGGCACGTGTGCCGGTGGAAGGAGTCTCTGGATCGATGCACAACGCAGTGGTCAGAGCACACTGCTTCTTGACGGCCTCCAGCTTGTTGCCGTACAAGGGATACATGAGGACGAACACGAGAGCAATAAGCATAAGCGTTGCAGGGATGCCGCTCATCAGGACACGAAAGCCGACAACCGCCGTATGAGGCTGCAGTGTCGGATCGGTCAGTTTGGCGACATAGTGTGTCCTGATCTGGACAAAGGCGATAATGCCAGCAGAAATGGCGACACTGCTGCGCATGATGAGGGCGTTGATGCCATAGTACATGCCCTCGCGGCGTGTTCCGGTCTTGAGGTAATCTTCGTCGCAGATATCAGCAATCATCATGTCTCCCACGAGAAGAAGAGCGCCCAGTCCGACCCCCAGGAGGGCGAAGAAGACAATGCCGACGCCAAGGGTCTTCACAAATGCAAGAGGTATGAGGAAAATGGTGAACAGGCCAATACCGATGATCGCTGTACTGCGCGTGCCCAGCCTGACGACGACCTTGTTCCAGAGCAACTGCGAAATGATGGCCATGAGGAACACGGCCAGCAACACAAGTGTCTTCTGGGTGTCAGTGAGCAAGAGCGCAAACTGGGTGTAGAAGGGAATGACGCCCTGTACCATGACTGTGACGGTCTGGAAAAACAGGTTGAACAATACAAAGGTCACGAAGGACTTGTTGACCAGCGTATTCTTGATGGCCGGGCCGAGCGACAGCGATTCGCCACCCTGTATCCGTGGGTTCTCTTTGGAGCCCAGGAGCGAGATGAACATGACGAGCGCAGTGGCGCTGCCGATGATGATGCCCAGTCCTTTCCAGTCGAACTTGGCGATGAGGAGAGGAGCAAGAGCAACGCCCACGATGACGCCCACGATACCGAGGACCTGGCGCCACGCATTGACGATACTTCGATCCTGTGTCGTCGTGTACATCTCAGGGTACAGTGCTGTCCAGTTGAGGATGACCAACGTGTAGAACCCATCGAACGCAAAGATGATGGCGAGATAGTACCAGAACATGGCCATGCCGGTGATTCCAGCCGGCGGGACCCAGATGAGATAGAAGGCAAGCGCAAGTGGCAGCGTTCCCAGTGCGATATAGGGAATCCGTCGCCCCCACCTGGTATGCGTCCGGTCGGACCAGTAGCCGAACAGTGGGTCGTTCAGGCAGTTCCAGGCCGCATAGATCAGCATTGCGGTGGCAAAGAGCCTGGGCGAGAGGCCCCGCCTGTCCACGTAGAAGAACATGACCCAGGTCGTGAAGCAGTTCTCGGCCAGGCCTGCCCCCATCGAACCGAAGCTGTATGCGATCTTTTTCCAGAAGTTCATGCTGCCTCCAGTGAATTGAGGATGCGTGCGGCTACCTGAAGCTGTCGAAGTATGGGGCTTCCTGTTCCTTGAACGCCAGGACAAGATCTCGTGCCACGGCCGGCGACGGGACCAGGGGATTGAGTGCCAGAGCCTCGATGAGAGCCTCGAGGTCGCGGTACGCGACCGCGTCGACGAGCGACCTTTCGTACAGTTTCACCTGCTGGATAAGCAGTTGTGACTCCCTGTCGACGGGTCCAACCGCCAGCGGGCGGATGAGTCGTTCGGTGATTAGTGACGGGACCTCGACGACGTCGTCGAGGGCAAGGCCGGCAATCGCTCCACGGTTCATGACATTGACGGGGACGACAGACTGTCCCTTGCCTGCGAGGCCGAGAAGCACGTCCATGGCAACTGTGCTGTATCCTTCACCACTCTTGAGGCTCATGGCGGTCCGAAACTCCTCTGCGAGGTGACCGTCTTCGCGTTTGCCCAGATATGCCTGATACGTGGCCAGTGGGTCGTCGGCTGCCATGAGGTCTGCGACAAGCTGTGTATTGAGGCGTTCCACTTCCTCGCCGCGGGGTTCCCTGGCAGCCTTGATGGCCGCGAGCGATTCGCGCTTGAACGCGTAGTACCAGATGTACCCATTGGGTAGCTTACCGAGTCGTTGTACGAATGCCGGCGAGAAGTGTGTCATCTCCTCGAAGCCGGGCACCTGGTCGATCATTGAAAGGATTTGCGGCAGCACGTCGTGCCCGAGGGCGTAGACGCCCTTGACGAAACCGCAGTGGTTCAGCCCGTAGTAGTCCAGTACCAGGTCTTCCGGCTCGACCTTGAGGAGACGGGCCAGCAGGATGCCGATGGAAATCGGCGCATCACAGATGCCGACGACGTTGTGAAAGCCTCCATGGCTGACTATGGCCTGTGTGATGATGCCTGACGGATTCGTGAGGTTGATGAACCAGGCGTCGGGCGCGACCTCGCGCAGTTCTTTGAGCATGTCCAGCACAACGGGGATGGTGCGCACAGCCATGGCGAAGCCACCCGCGCCGACCGTCTCCTGCCCAAGGACATCCATCGAGAGGGGGATGCGTTCGTCCAGCGTCCGCATATGGTCCCCACCCACGCGTATGGCGGCGATCACGAAGGAGGCTCCTGTCACGCACTCGCGGAACGTATCTGTGTGAGAGATCTCGACCGTGCTGTCTCTGTCCTGAACGATGGCCGAGACGACCTTGTCCATGGCGGCAAACCGTTCGCCATCGGGATCGATCAGCGAGATCTCCGTGAGATCGAGCCGTTCCTGAAGGTCAAGGAGAGCGCCCACAAGAATCGGGACTCTTGTTCCACCTCCACCAATGATGCTGACTTTCATCGTTGCCTCCAGTCGGCGCGAACCGGCACGCCATGGCGCATCCGGCAGAGGTATCCGCCAGCGTATCTTCGTCCGACGATACAACTGGCGGCTTTCCCACCAATGTTCTAGCGGGCCATCTTCCTTTGTCAAGGCGAGGCTCCAAACGGGCGGGAGTCCTGATATGGTCGTGATCATCGGCCGGGATGTTACTGGGGGGAAGAGCTCCTAGGTAGTGGAGTGACCACCCGTCCTTTGGGTTATGCCGGAGTGGTCGCTATCCTGACCTCCCAGGGAGCCAGACTGTCAATAGATGGGTGCTCCTCTGTGCTGAATAGGGGAGTCTGGTCTGACGTGAAACTGCCCCGTGGGATCTGGGCGGTCTGGTCGGACAGGTTGATCGTAATCGTCATGTGCTCGGCTGGGGAAGTGCGCGTGAAGCAGAGGCAGGTGTCCGACGGACCGTCGATGGTTGCCATATCACCTGTGGTCAGTGCAGGATGGTGCGACCTGAACCAGGAGAGCCGTCTCGTGAAACTCAGCACCGAGGTCGGGTCTGCCGACTCTACACTGTAAGTCACGGAAGATGCGCTGACGGGAAGCCACGGGATTCCTGTGGTGAAGCCGGCGCCCGCTGTTGCGTCCCACGGCATCGGCGCGCGTTCGCCATCCCGGCCGACTGGCAAGGGCCAGTATCTCTTGCCCACGGGGTCCTGGAGGAGCCTTCTCGGGAGCGATGTATTCGCAAGCCCCAGTTCCTCTCCATAATAGAGGAACGGGGTCCCCTTGAGCGTAAGAAGCAGTCCCATCATGCTCTTCGCCATCGCGGGTGAGAGGCGGTAACGTGATGCTGCGCGGACGACGTCATGGTTGCTCAGGACCCAGGCGGGCCAGGCGCCCTCGGGCAGCAAGTCGAGGGTTTGCTCGATGATGTCGCGGAAGTCCTTCGCCCGAAAACGTCGAACGAAGAAGAAAAAGTTGAACACCAGGTTCAGCTCGCTTCCGCCATCCCCATAGTAGGAGAGTACCTGACCCTGCGTGCGCTGTGTGATCTCGCCCACCATCATGCGCCCGGGCTTCTCGTCGATGACGCACCGCATTTCCCGCAAGGCGTCGTGCGTCTCCGGCTGATCCACGGTGTGATCGCATACCTCGCGTGACATCGGCATGAACAGCGTTGTTGAAGGGTTGCCGGGCATGGGCTGAGCGATGACGAACTTGTGAGAGTTGTCCCGCAGTTGAGCGTCCTTGACGTAGTAATTGGCGACGTCGAGACGGAAGCCGTCGACACCCCGGTCCATCCAGAAGCGCATGATGTCGTGAATCTCCTCACGAAGCCGGGGGTTGCGCCAGTTCAGGTCCGCCTGTTCCTTGAGGAAGCTGTGCAGGTAGAACTCATGGGTCTGCTCGTTCCATTCCCAGGCTGAGCCTCCGAATGACGAACCCCAGTTGTTGGGAGGTTTGCCATTGGTTCCATCACTCCACAGGTAGTAGTCGTGGAAGATGTTCTCACGGGAGGTGTGGGCCTGTCTGAACCAGGGATGCTCCGTCGAGCTGTGATTGACGACAAGGTCCATGATGAGGTGGATGCCCCGTGCGCGGGCACAGGCCACGAGGCGGTCGAAGTCGTCCATCGTGCCATACGCTGGATCGATCGAACGGTAGTCGCTGATGTCATATCCGAAATCGTGGTTGGGGGACGGGTAGACAGGTGACAACCATAGCCCCTCGATGCCGAGGGAAGAGGGCGTATCGTCACGCAGGGTGTCCAGCTTGCTGGTCAGCCCAGGGAGGTCTCCTACGCCATCGCCGTTGCTGTCCATGAAACTGCGCACATAGCAGTGATAGATGACACCCCGTTTCCACCAGGGTTGGTTCTGAGCGTCAGTCGCGGTCACGTCGATTTCCTCGTGTCAGGTCGCTAGTGCGCCTGAAGCGGCAGGATCGAAAGGTGGCACCGAGGACACCGGAGGCCTCATCTCCTGCCCGAGGCGTGTCTGGAAGAGCGTGAAACCCGTGTCCGAGAGGAAGGGCTGCCGCAGGACACCGTTCATGCGGTCAGCCATGCCGGGGGCCAGCAGGCCGTGAGACAACTGGAAGAAGGCTTCCAGGACCTGGAACGACATCTTGGACAGTGCTTCCAGGGGTTGATTGCGGTGGATGACCTCGCCCAGCTCCGATTGGGCCAGGCCCTCGATGCCGTACTTGCGGACGTATTCGATGACATGCCCGATCTCGACGCCATAGCCGGTCAGGAAATGCAGCTCGCGTAGAACAGCGGCGCGTGCCGCGATGGTCCCCGCAAGTGGCTGGAACAGCCCTCCAAGTTCTGGATACCAAAGGTTCAGCAAGGGGCGCGCGGTGAGTTCCGTGACACGGCCGCCGCCCACTTCCACAAATTCGTTGACGACACGCACGGGTCTGCGGTAGAACCCCTTGATGAAGCTGAGGCGGTCGTCCAGGAGAAGAGGGCCGACAAGTCCAGTGACAAGTGATGGATGGGGATTGAACAGGTCGGTGTCGACGAAGACGAGAATGTCTCCGCTTGCGACGAACAATGCTTTCCACATCGCCTCGCCCTTGCCGGCATAGGCTCCGAGGTCCGGACGTACCTGCTGGTGGACATAGACGGGGATACCGCGTGCGGTCGCTATTTCGCGTGTGTTGTCGCTACTGTTGCTGTCCACGAGGATGATCTCGTCGAGCAGCGGCCGTTCGTCCATTAGTGGGCCCTTGAAGGCGTCGATGACCTGTCCAACCGTCTTCTCCTCATTGAGGGCTGGCAGGATGAGAGAGATCGAGACGTGGCGGTCACGCTTGGCCTGGAGGAGCCGATCGATGTCCGCAAACTCGTCATGGGAAAACGTGTTCTTGAGGATCCAGGGCTCGATGACGTTCGTCGCGGCTGATAACTGCTCAAGCTCTGCTCCGCGCGCGTAGACGAACACGGCGGTCGTGCGGAGCAGTCCTGCCGTGACCTGCGCAAGCAGGTGCTTGGTCACCGAGTGTTTTCCGGGGTGCTGTGGCAGTCCAAGGACGAGCAGGCCGTACTGACGCGAACCGGGTTCGATGGCGGACTCCACGCGGTCCTCGGCCTGTTCGATGGCGAGACGGGCCTGTGGCAGTTCAGCCTTCACCTTGCCATATGCTTCAAGAACGCTATCATCGACGGTGGCGGACTCGCCTGCATGGGTGACGTAGACGAAGCTCGTCCTGTCCACGACGCCGGCCTCGGTAAGCCGACGCACCACCGTCCCGGCAAGGGCGGCATTGGAGTCGCCGCGGGCGAAGATGGCTGCTGTAGCCTTGGAAGGGTTCTGACGGAGTTTGTAGCCGATTACCTGCGAGCTCGAACCACAGGCGGACTCGAGCAGGCCGATGTCTTCGTGACGCAGGAGGTCGAGGTCGATCACGAGTGTCCGGGAAGGGTCCGCGGACGTTGCCAGGCGAATTGCCTCGTCGATTTCGACGATCTGGAAGGGTATTGATACTGCTCCAAGAGCCTTACGAGCCGCCGTTACCAGACGGTGGACACGGCCGATTTCCTCATCCGGCGTTCTGGGAAGGACAAGAGTAATATCTCCGGCGACGCCGGCCGAGCGGGCAAATGCGACTTTGGCCATGAGCCGCGTCGGTGCTGTGAGCTCAACAAAGTGCTGTGTCAATTCCCCACTCCCTCTCTGCAGGATGAGTCCTGCTTTGGAAAGTATAGCAGAAGCACGGTTTCTGTCACTCCGAGACTGCATCGGGAAGGCTACCGGGAGGCTCGCGGTCTCTTTTGACTTGGAGGTTGCCAATGATATACTGAACAGCTAAGTCCACCTAGCCAAGTCAATGCGGACTTGAAACTGCGGTCTCGAGGTGTTTGCAGTATGGACAACAAACTCACGCCGGCAAGACGACAGAAGGTAATCCGCGACAACGTCGCTGGCTGGCTGTTCACTTTTCCTTCGACACTGGTGCTCCTCGTCTTCACGTTCCTTCCGGCGTTCGTGGTCGTCGGTCTCAGTCTGTTCGACACGAACCTCGTCGGCCAAAATGACTTCGTGGGGCTTGGCAATTTCAGGCAGCTGCTCACCTCAGGTGATTTCTGGGGTTCGGTATTGAGGACACTCTATTTCACGGCAGGCAGTGTCCCGGTCGCGGTTGCCATCTCACTGCTCATTGCCGTGCTCCTCAATGCGAAGGTCCGAGGGCGAACGTTCTGGCGCATGGGGTTCTTCATCCCCTATATCACGCCACTGGTCGCCACGTCGATCATCTGGCTCTACATCTTCAACCCCGACTATGGCATGCTCAACGCGGCACTGCACTTCGTGGGTCTGCCAGTCAGCAGGTGGCTGACGGACACTGTGTCGGCGATGCCCGCGATGATCCTCTACTCGACGTGGCATGACATCGGGTTCGCAGTCATCATCTTCATGGCCGCGCTGTCCAAGGTGCCAACCGAGCTCCTCGAGGCTGCGCAGATAGATGGAGCGAGCGGATGGAGGACCTTCTGGCACGTCACCTGGCCCATGATCTCCCCTTCCACGTACTTCGTCGTGATCATCTACACCATCAGCGCGTTCAAGATGTTCACTCAGGTGGCTGTCCTGACGCAGGGGGGTCCGGTCGATTCGACGACGACGACAGGTTACTACCTGTACGAGCAGGCGTTCGGGCAGATGCATTTCGGCTACGCCGGCGCAGTTTCGATAGGGCTATTTGTCATCATCTTCCTCCTGACGATGCTCCAGCGCAAGGCGACCGGACGCAAGGTCTTCTACGGATGATGGTGTGACGTGACTACGATGCGACAGTCCGTCTTCTGGAACAGGGTCAACAGAGTTCTCCTCTATCTTGCCGTAGCAGTGCTCTTCATCCTGGTGGTGTTCCCGTTCTACTGGATGATCGTCACGTCACTGCAGCCTCAGGACGCCGTCATGAGCGTTCCACCCGAGTTGTGGCCCAAGAACCTGACGTTCCAGAACTACATTGACGCCTGGAACGCGGCGCCGTGGCTGCGCTACTTCGGGAATACGCTCTTCGTGGCCGTCGCCTCGACACTGATCTCCCTGACGACGTCGTCCCTCGCCGCGTTTGCCTTTGCCTGTATTGACTTCAAAGGCAAGGAGGCGCTGTTCAGCCTGGTCCTCAGTGTCATGATGATCCCCGCCGCGACGACGCTGATCCCGAACTTCCTCATCATCCGGACGCTCGGATGGTATGACAAGTTCTACGCGCTCATCATCCCCTTCGCAGCGAGCGTGTTCGGCATCTTCCTGTTGCGGCAGTATTTCATGTCGATGCCCAAGGAACTGTGGGAGGCGGCCCAGATCGACGGGGCGTCGCGTCTGCGCTACTTCCGGAGTATTGCCTTGCCGCTCGCGAAGCCCGCGATCGTGACCATCGCCATCAACTCGTTCCTGGGTTC
>JAPLGK010000212.1 GCA_026390195.1 Caldisericota bacterium | reverse complement strand
GTTTGTTGATGCCTTTTGTCTTTAGCTGGTTTGCAAGAATCTGTGCCAGCATATACCCCATCGAGCCCTGAGTATCTGCCCCGCACACATCAAGGGGAAGAGGGGGAAGTATGGGTCTTGAATACTCCGAGCGAAGAAGGACATTGCCTACCTGAGGGCCATTACCGTGCGTGAGGATGTAATCATCTTCAGGAAAAGCATCTACGATGTCTGATATATACCCGCAGGTTTCTTTTGTTCTTCTCCATTGCGTGGCAATATCGGGAATAATGGCCTTTCCATGTTCATCAACCAAACCGACAGGGGCAACTTCATTACCACCAAATGCAAAAATCCTGATTTGCCTTTCTCCCATCATGAACTCCCTTTTCTTGGATCTTCTATGGGATTATCTCATCATCAAGGACATAATCGCTTTTTGAACATGAAGCCTGTTCTCTGCCTCATCATTGACAATAGAGATTATTGGGTCATCAATGAGGAGATCGGTAACTTCAAAACCTCTACGAGCAGGAAGACAATGCATATACACAGAATTCTTACTGGCGACCTTGAAATGCTCATGCGAAATACGCCAATCATCCTTGTATTTCTTGCCCACTTCAGCATGTCTGTCAGGATTCCTGGCCCACGATTTGGCGTAGATAACGTCTGCGTCTTTTGATGCTTTCCAGATGTCATTCTCAATCGTGAGAGAACCGCCACTCTCCGCTGCTGCCTTTTTTGCAAATTCAACATATTCAGTATCAAGATCGTACAGCCCTGGCTCGTCGGGATAGGCAAGAGTAATATTCAGCCCAAGCGTAGAACCTGCAGCAATCATTGTCTGAGGTACTCCTGCAGATATTGCCCTCTCATCATATGCCCATGACATAACGATCTTCTTCTTTCGAGCCCCTTCCAACCCACCGAATATTTCCGTCATTGTAAGAATATCGCCGATGATCTGGCAGGGGTGCTCCTTGTCATCAAGCATATTGATTACAGGTATGTTCGCATATTCAGCTATTCCTCTCAAAACCTCTCTAGCATCTCCGTAGGCGTACGTTTCTGCCCCCATCTGGGTCTTGAGATTGTAGAGACGGATCGCAAAGCCGTCCAGGAATCTCGAAATCATTTCGGCAGTATCCTTCCATGACTCTTTGTGGGAAAGCTGCAATTCCTCAGGATTATAGACCTGAGCAGACCCCCCAAGCTGAACTATCCCCGTTTGAAAAGAAAGCCGAGTTCTCGTTGAAGGCGATGCAAAAAGCAATCCCAAAACCTTTCCTTTGAGGATTTCTGTCTGTGACTCACCCACAGCGTTTCTCATCTTAAGCCACTTAGCAACCTCAAGAATTGTTTCCAATTCCTCTCGGTTAAAGTCGAGTACGCTGATGAAGTCCCTGCCTCTCATATCTGTTTTCATCTTTTTTACCCCCTTGAATGCTAAGTATTCTATGCTTTTGGAATTCGCAGTCAATAGGAAAACCTAGCCGACACAGACGCTAGTCTCATAGGTATCGGGAGTTGTTCAGCTTTCCGCAAAGACCGTGTCAACTCACGTAAGCATGGAGGTGAGCGATCAGGTCGTAAACTCACCAGAAACGGAGGCGTAGCTGCCACGTTTCTCGATGACCAGAGATTATCTCATCCTGGCAATCTTATCCAGTTGGCCCCGGCAGAGCACAATCTCGTGGAGCAGGCTCGTCATGTCCAGTGCTGCACGGGTGGCCAGGAGACGTTTCTTCGTCTCTGCAGCAGCATCCTTCCGTGCCAGCGTCCCTGCGCACAGGGTCTGTGCTGTGCCGTACGGCTTGGTGATGTGGCCCCATGAGGGGGAACGTCTGAGCGCTAAGGTTGCACCTGGACCGTGGACGTCGCCTGAAAAACGGTATCAAGCGCGGCAGATCGGCCCATGATCACGATCTCCAGAGGACCTGCCAGGGTTGGCGTGTAGGTCACCGTCACGGGCAGTGACGAAGCTGAGGTGACGAGCGCTCCTCCGATATACACGTCGAATGAAATGGCAGTTGACCCGATGGACCGAGCCACGTCGAGACTGAGTGTCATTTGCTGTCCGACCTTGAACTGCTCTGGGAATGCCGTCACCCTGAGTTCACTGCCAAACGTGGTCTGCTCTCTGTAGACTTCCGTAGGGACCTGGTCCCGAAGCATAGTCCTGACGACGACTCTGCTGTCGGGCCAGTCGGTCGGAGCCAGCTTGGTCGGATCCTCGACCGCGAGTCGCACGGTTTGAAGAATTGGTGGATGAACCGTGCATGTCTGCGTGGGTATGTGGCTCGACAGGAAGTACGAGGAGTGAATCGAGGCTGCGGGACACGCCTCGCCAGCAAGCAACCCTGAGTCGTCACAGACTGTGCGTACCGACACTCCCTCGGGTTTTGGGCCAAAGTTCGTCTGTTTCTGAAGCTTGATAGCCTGCTCCATGTACGCTTTCCAGGTCATGGCGGGGAAGCGCGATCCTGCATTGCGGATGGCCGACATCTGGGCGCGGGCTGCGTCGGCACCAACATGGATGACCGTGCACAACTCCGGCGTGAAGCCATCATACCAGGCATCACGCCAATCGTTGGTGCTGCCCGTTTTGCCGGCCGCCTGCAGTCCGCTGATGCGCGCGTTGGAAGTGTTCTCATAGACGCCTCTCAGCATTGCCTGCACAATCCAGGCGGTGGAGGACGGCACGACTCGGGTCGCGGCGAAGTTGTGCTCCTCGATCGTCGTGCCGTCCTCTGTTTCGATGCGCCGGATTGGATAGGGTGTGATCCGGACTCCTCCATTGGCGATCGTCGAGTATGCCTCGACCATTTCCAGCGGCGAGACCTCGAAGCTGCCGATGGAAAGAGACACATATGGTTTCAGAGGAGACGTGACGCCCATCTTGCGAGCATAGTAGATGACCCTGTCGAGCCCCGTCCTGAGTGTTGTCTTGGCAGCGATGATATTGGACGATTCCTTGATGGCATTGGCCACGGAGATTCGGCCGAACCATTGGTTCGTGCCCAGCCATTCCGGGGGATTCCACCCGCCAAAGTCAGTGGGTTGCGAAGTGACAAGCTCGGACGGGAAGGTTACGCCATTGTCGAATGCTGCGGAATAGTCGAAGAGCTTGAACGTCGAACCTGGTTGCCTAGGTGCCAGCACGCGGTTGAAGTTCGTCTCGTCGTAGTTGGTTCCACCTACCATGGCCAGAATGTACCCAGTCCTGGGGTCGACGCTCACCAGGCCCACCTGGGGTTGGAAGACCCCAAGGGAATCGCGGTCGCTCTCCACGAATACCTTGTCTTTCTTGGCCTGGTCCCAGACCTTCTGGACCGCTGACAGCGCTGCTTCCTGGAGCTTGGGGTCGATCGTCGTGTAGATGCGCAGTCCCCCTTGATACAGCATCTCAGCGCCATACTGGTCCTGGACGATAGACTTCACATAGTCGACGAACCACCCGATGCTTCCATATGGGGATCGCATGCCATTCTTGAGGGTGAGTTTCTCAGCCGCTGCTGTATCAGCTTGCTCCTGCGTCAAGTAGTGGTTGCGCACCATCTTGCGCAGTACAAGTTGCTGCTGTTCGGTAGCCCTCTCCAAGTCGACGTATGGGTTGTACGCGGACGGGGCAGGGAGGACGCCGACGATCATGGCTGCCTGAGCGACGTCCAGATCTCTTGCGGGGATGCCGAAGTACCCCAACGCAGCGGCTTCTATGCCATACAGGCCGTTGCCGAAGTACACGTAGTTGAGGTACATATTGAGGATCTCTTCCTTCGTGTACTGTTTTTCCAGGCGATATGCGACGATGATTTCCTTGAACTTGCGTGCGACGGTGACATCGGTGTCGTGCAGGATAGCCTGACGTGCCAACTGCTGGGTGATTGTGCTCGCTCCGCGAATGCCGCGACCGAGGAGTGGATCCACGATCAGGCCGGCGACGAGACCCCGGAGGTCGATAGGACCGTGGCTGAAGAAGCGCTCGTCCTCAGAAGCGATCAGAGCTTGGATGGCCTTCTCTGAGATTTCCGTGAGCTGTTTGGGCAGGCGATTCTCAGCGAAGTACACTGACGAGAGAAGGTTGTCGTTGCGGTCGAACACCTGAGAAGCCTTGGGCGTCTGGATGAAGAGTGCGCCGACAGGGGGTACCTCGGTGGCGTAGTGTGCAAAAAGGAGAGCGACAATGGCACTCCCGGCAATTCCGACTGTCAGCATCGCGACAAGAAGCCATCCGAGGACGACTTTGAGCCGCGGTCGAGCCCGATGTCTGAGTGAGTTGGCGTGTTCGATAGTCAAGTAGTGCCTCCTGGTTGTCGACACAGAGTGACGGCACGCCGGGTTCTGCGAGGGGCAGACATGGATGCCTGCGTTTCGATCCGGAACGCGTACAGTGCTACCGTGGTGACTTCAGTGCCTCCTTGCGAGTGGCGAAGTCCTGCGAGATGACCTCGATACGTTTGCGGATGTCTTTCAGTGTATCTCGCCGGCCAAGGTCCTTGGGCGACTCGAACGCAGTCTCGAGTTCATCAAGATTATCGTATATCTGTGTTTCCAGCTGATAGACCCACGACAGGAAATCTGGGTTGAGCTGTTCATCGCTGAAGAACGTCGTATCACCATATCCGAGGAATTCCACCTTGTCACGTAGTTCGTTCATTGTTCGGAGGATCTTGGAGATGTCATCGACGACCGACGTTTCTGCGTCGTTTGCCTTCTCGATGACGTCGGAAAGGATTTCCCTCAGGTCGTCCAGCTTGAACACCATGGTATCTCGCACCGTCTTGTCGGCAATGCGGCGCTGGTCTTTGCCCAGATAGCCCACAAAATTCGGGATGCGAGCTGTCAGTTCTGCGAACCAGTCACGCGGCGTACTTCCTGCGTCGACCTTGTCATCCATAGCATCCCCCTTTGCCTCCGAGAATCCACCCTATGGATTCTACATGTGGTGGCAGGACAAGTCAAACCATGATGCCGCCCCACTCTCGCCACAGTCGGCTGTTTGACGAAAGCCATGGGCGCGGTAGACTATCATAGAAACAGATATGCGGGGGTCCGGCCCCCGTTGGCGTCACATGCAGCGCCGGGAACGGAGGCACTATTCCATGAACTGGGCAAACTTGACAGAACGTGCTCAAAAGGCCGTATGGATGGCACAGGAGTCGGCCAGCTCGCTGGGTAACGACTTCCTCGACACCGACCACCTCCTGATTGGTCTTGCCAAGCTGGAAGAAGGTATAGCGTATGAGGCCATGGTTGCCAGCGGCATCGATCTTCACAAACTGGTCGACTACGTTTCCGATCAGGTGCGAGGGGTCAAGCACAACAACTTCCTCGGCAGGAATGATGAGATCATCCTCACGCCAAGGGCCAAGAAGGTCCTGGACCTGGCTGAGCGCGAGGCCATCAATCTTGGGGACGGGTACATCTCTACGGAACACATCCTGCTGGCGATCGTTCACGAGGGTGGCGGCGTGGGTGTTCGAAGTCTGGAGGATGAAGGGGTCGATGTTTCGAAGCTCGTGAACACGGTTCTCTCGTTGCGTGGGACCGAGCACACGACGGAGCCCCAGCGCCCTGGTCACCAGCCGCGGCAGCGCACCAAGACGCCGACGCTCGACCAGTACAGTCGCGACCTGACAGAGATGGCTCGTCAGGGCAAGCTCGACCCCGTCATCGGTCGTGACAAGGAGACGGAGAGGCTGCTTCAGATACTGCTGCGACGAACCAAGAACAACCCCGTGCTCATCGGTGACCCTGGCGTAGGCAAGACGGCCATCGTCGAGGGGTTGGCACGAAAAATCGTTGCGGGCGAAGTGCCTGAACTTCTCAAGAACAAGCGCGTCATTTCGCTTGATATTCCAAGCCTTGTGGCCGGGACCAAATACCGTGGCGAATTTGAGGATCGGATGAAGAAGTTTCTGGCCGAGATGAAGACGGCCGGCAACACGGTCATTCTGTTCATCGACGAACTGCACAACGTTGTGGGGGCTGGGTCCGCAGAAGGAAGTTCTATCGATGCGGCCAACATCCTCAAGCCGGCGTTGTCGAGAGGCGAGCTTCAGACGATTGGAGCCACCACGCTCGGAGAGTACCACAAGTACATCGAGAAAGACCCGGCGCTCGAGCGCCGATTCCAGCCGATCGTCGTCAGCGAATCCACCGTACCCGAGTCGATCGAAATCCTGAAGGGACTACGCGACAGGTATGAGGCTCACCATCAGGTAACCATTACGGACGCGGCCATCGAGGCTGCCGTCAGGCTCTCTGTGAAGTACATCACGAGCCGGTTCCTGCCGGACAAGGCAGTCGATCTCATGGATGAAGCCAGCGCCAAGGTAAGGCTTGCTTCTACCGTTCCGAGCGACGAATACCGTCAACTGCAGGACGAGCTCGACAAGATCGAGCGAGAGAAGGACGACGCCATTCGCAACCAGGAGTTCGAGAAGGCGGCGGGTTTGCGAGACCAGGAGCGGGACGTTCACGACAAGATCGAGATGATGAAAGGCAGCTCGTTTGTGGCGTCGGCTGCACGGGAAGCCGTTGTGAGCCCGGATGATATTCGCGCCGTTGTGGCCCTGTGGACCAACATTCCAGCCGAGCGGCTTGCTGAGGATGAACGAGCAAAGCTCCTGCACCTCGAGGACGCTCTCCAAACGAGGGTTGTTGGGCAGGATCAGGCTGTAGCGCTCATGGCAGAGGCCCTGAGGCGTTCTCGTGCGGGGCTTAAGCATCCTACAAAGCCCATTGGGTCGTTCCTGTTCCTTGGCCCGACAGGCGTGGGGAAAACCGAGCTGGCACGCGTCCTGGCCGAGGAGCTGTTTGGCAGTGAGTCATCACTCATCCGCCTCGACATGAGCGAGTATATGGAGAAGTTCGCTGTGTCTCGCCTGGTCGGAGCCCCCCCCGGCTACGTGGGATACGAAGAGGGTGGGCAGTTGACCGAAGCCGTGAGGCGTCGCCCGTTCAGCATCGTCCTGTTCGACGAGATCGAGAAAGCCCATCCGGACGTCTTCGACATTCTGCTCCAGATTATGGACGATGGACGTCTGACCGACTCGAGTGGAAGGACGGTCGATTTCCGGAACGCCGTCATCATCATGACGAGCAACATAGGAGGCGGGTTCAATCGGATGGGTGGCCTCGGGTTCAAGCTTCCCGGCGAGGGTGGTGAGGCAGAAGCCCACACAGCGTCCATGATGGATGAGCTCAAGCACAGCTTCAAGCCGGAATTCCTAAACCGGGTCGACGAGATTGTCGTGTTCAACCAATTGACGGTCGAGGACATCGAGAAGATCGTAGCGATCCTGCTGAAGAGAGTAACCAGGGAGGTCGAGGAGGAGGGCATGCACCTCCAGTTCAGCCCCGAGCTCGTGTCGTATCTTGCACGCAAGGGCTTCAACCTCGAGTATGGTGCCCGGCCGCTGCTGAGGTTGATCCAGCACGAAGTGGAAAACGAGCTGTCATATCGGATCCTGGAAGGTGAGTTCAAGCACGGCGATACCATCGTCGTGACGAGCGACAGCCAGAAGGTGGTCTTCGAGTCAGCACTGAGAGAGCCCGTGCCAGCAGAATAGGCTGGAGTCATGAACCCGAAAAGCATACGCAATTTCTGTATCATTGCCCATATCGATCACGGCAAGTCCACGCTCGCTGACCGTTTTCTCGAGCGAGCCGGCTTCATCCTGAAAAACAAGGGTGATCAGGTCCTGGATCAGATGGACATCGAGAAAGAACGCGGCATCACCATCAAGGCACATCCCATCCGCCTGACCTATACCGCACGGGACGGTTCACCAGTGGTGTTCAATCTGATTGATACGCCCGGCCACGTCGACTTCACCTACGAAGTCTCGCGCAGCATAGCCGCCTGCGAAGGAGCTGTGCTTGTCGTGGACGCGACACAGGGTGTCGAGGCGCAGACTGTTGCCAATACCTACCTCGCGCTGAATCACAACCTTACGATCATCACTGCTGTCAACAAGATCGATTTGCCAAACGCCGACGTGGACGAGACGAAACGGGAGATCGAGGAGATCATCGGACTCGATGCCTCCGATGCGTCGCTTGTCAGCGCAAAGACAGGGCTCGGAGTGGACGAGCTGCTTCGCGTCATTGAAGACAAGGTTCCGAGTCCTTCCGGCGACGCCGACGCCCCTCTCAAGTGTCTCGTGTTCGACTCGCACTTTGATACCTACAAGGGTGTCGTTGTTCACATCAGGGTTTTCGAAGGGACCATCCAGAAGGGAGACCGTGTCCGGTTCATGGCTACTGGCACCGAGTTCGACGTCGTCGAGGTAGGGTACTTCGAGCTGACGCCTGTCGTGACCGATGTCCTGACAGCCGGGGAGGTCGGCTACTTCGCCGCGGTGATCCGGGTTCCTGCCGAGGTTCATATTGGGGACACCGTGACGAGCGCAGTCCGGCCGGCTGCAGAGCCCGTACCGGGGTACAGGCCGGTGCTCTCAATGGTTTTTGCCGGGCTCTACCCTATCGACGCCAACGACTATGAGGGGCTCAAGTCATCACTGCAGCGGCTGCAGCTGAATGATGCTTCTCTCACGTTTGAACCCGAGTCGTCGGGGGCCCTGGGCTTTGGGTTCCGGTGTGGGTTCTCTGGACTCCTGCACCTGGAGGTTATCACTGAGCGCCTTCGCCGCGAGTACAACCAGGACATTATCGTCACCGTTCCGAATGTGCGGTATCGCGTTATCAAGCGCAATACCGGAGAGGAAGTTCTTGCCGACAGTCCTTCGAAGTTTCCCCCACTGGGAGAGATCGAATGCATCGAGGAACCTTTCGTCAAAGCTGAGCTTGTCGTACCACATGAAGCTATTGGAGACGTCATGGAACTCACCAACAGGCGCAGGGGCATCTATGTCAACATGTCCTACCCCGAGAGCCGGCGGGCGGTCCTGGAATATGAACTCCCCTTGTCCGAGATCATCACGGATTTCTTCGATCGGCTCAAGTCAATCACGAAGGGGTACGGAACGCTTGATTACGAGCTGGCAGGGTACCGCAAGGAACGCCTTGCCAAGGTCGATGTCCTGGTCAACGGAACGCCAGTGGACGCGCTCTCCTTCATCGCCCACGAAGATGAAGTCCAGCACATCGCAAGGTCGATGTTACAGCGGCTGCGCAAGCACGTTCCCCGGCAGATGTACGAAGTTGCGTTGCAGGCCGCAATCGGCGGAAGGATCGTAGCGCGCGAGAACATCGTCCAGCTGCGCAAGGACGTTCTGGCCAAGTGCTATGGCGGAGACGTCACGCGAAAACGGAAGCTTCTGGAGAAACAGAAAGAGGGCAAGAAGAAGATGAAGCAGATTGGCAAGGTGAGCATCCCCCAGGAGGCGTTTCTCTCTATCCTCAAGCGTGAGTCGAACGACTAGACCGGTCGGTGTCTATTTCCACATTCCCTTCTGTCGCAGAAGGTGCAACTACTGTGACTTCCTGTCGACAGGAGGGGCAACGGGTGTTCCCGACGAGTATGCGGATGCTTTGCTTGCCGAGTGGGGACTGTGGGCTGATACATTACGCCGGCAGGACCTCGGTGTGCGGTCCATCTACGTTGGCGGGGGCACACCTTCCCTGTTGGAGCCCCTTCAGCTTGGGCGGCTGATCGATGGGGTGAGGTCCGCTGTGCCGGCAATGCCGGATTGCGAGATCACCATAGAAAGTAATCCGGACAGCCTCGATATTTCGAGAATCCACGCGTACGCCGGTGCGGGTATCAATCGCTTGAGTGTTGGAGTCCAGAGCTTCAGCGATTGCTCACTGAAGAGACTGGGACGCCTGCACGATGCGGCCGGGGCCGAACGCGCACTTCAGCAGGCGCGGGAGGCAGGGATTCGCAACTTGTCTCTGGACCTCATGTATGGACTTCCGAGTTCGTGGCCTGGTGATGAGGGTGCCTCGTTGAGGCACGCCATCGAGCTTTCTCCGGAGCACATCTCCTGGTACAACCTAACCCTGGCTGCCGGCACCCCATTGGCCGAATCCATAGCCGAAGGTCGTGAGGAGATGCCAGACGACGACACGGTTCTGGCAACGATGCGGGAGGGATGGAGCCTGCTTGCGGCGAGCGGATTCGAGCACTATGAGATCTCCAATTTCGCCCGTCCCGGTTTTGTCTCACAACACAATCTCGGCTACTGGCTGTTCACCGACTACGTCGGTCTCGGCCTGGGAGCGTCTGGATTCGTGTCAGGCAGAAGATGGACGAACGTCAATGACATGGCAGGCTACTTCGCTGCCATTCTAAACCGCAGGTTGCCTGTCGACAGCGAGGAACGGCTCGAGGGTCGTCTCCGGGAAGGCGAGTATGCCATGTTGCGCATGCGCTTGCCCGGTGCCGGCCTCGATTTCGCGGCGTTCGGCGACCTGTTTCGAGAAGATGCGCGCATCATATTTCGTGACGCTCTTGCCCGGCTCATGGGTGATGGACTCATCAGCGTCTTGGAAGACAGGGCTGTATGCACACAGAAGGGCCTCGAACTGAACAACCTCGTAGCCGGGGCTTTCATCTGAGGACAACAAAAGCCCCCGCCATCAAGGCCGGGGCTGATGGCGACGAGCGTCTCTTTTCAGTGAGTGACGTTGAACCGGAAGTGGGCGATCTCCTTGTTTTTCACGATATAGCTCTCACCCTCTATCCGGAGCAGCCCCTTCTCTCTGGCAACCTTGAAGGAGTTGTCGGCTTTGCGGAAGTCATCCACCGAGATGACTTCGGCTGCAATGAATCCGCGCGCGATATCCGAGTGGATCTTTGCTGCAGCTCCGCGGGCACGGGTGCCAGCCTCGATGACCCAGGCCTTGCACTCGTCTTCTCCCGCCGTGTAGAAGGTCTCGAGCTTGAGCAGCTGATATGCTCTGCCGA
>JAPLGK010000168.1 GCA_026390195.1 Caldisericota bacterium | reverse complement strand
TCCGTCCCGACAGAATCATAGTAGATGACCCCGATCGCCCCTTTCAGCTGAGCGTGGTAGGCGTAGAGAGACCTACTGTATGCTGGCCCCAAATCGGAAGGGCGGAGCATTACTGCCATTCTTCCAGCCAGAGCACCGTTCGCAAGAAGTCCTGGATCGCCTGTGACCAATTCAAATGACACTGGCGCGGCCGCGCTCCAGACGTTTGATGGGACAGGCGTGTCTGTCCCCTGTTCAAACTCACTGATGCCAGGAAGCTCATAGCCCCACACCGTGCCTGAGGAGTCAGTCATGGCAAACATGGAGTAGCCCGAGTTGTCGGTCGACGCCACAGAGATGGAACCTGGCGTCAGCGACGGCGAACCGACCATGGCATAGTCAGGATACCATGGGTAGCTGAGGTAGCGCGAATAGTAGTCCGCGGAGTTGCCGGCCGAAAGGCTGACCACGATGCCCGTGGCAATGCAGTTCTCGATGGCCTGCATCTCGGGATCCAGAGGATCGACGAAACCAGCAGCCGAACCGAAGCTCATATTGACAGCGGTCACCGACGGGTGTGTCCCCTCGGGTCCTCCGTCCAGATTGTTGGGGTCAGCCATGTAGTTGAACGCAGCGATGATGTCATCGCTGTAGGCCGAACCCTCTCCGCCGGACACGATCTTGGCGATGACCAGGTGTGCCCCCTTGGCGACGCCCTTCACCACGCCGTCCGCGACAATGGTGCCACTGACGTGCGTACCGTGGCCATTCATGTCCATCGGGAGAGCGTCGTTGTCGCCGAAGTCATAGCCTGCGACGACCTTGCTGTTGGGGAAACCGGGGCCGCCGAGATCGGGGTGGTTGTAGTCGACGCCGGTATCCACGACGCCGACTGTCATGCCGGTGCCGTCATACCCTGGTACGCCTTCCCAGACATCGGTCGCACCGATGAGTTTGGTGCTCGAGGAAAGGTCGAACGTGTACTTCTGCTGAATATGGACGTTCCCCTTTCCGACAGCTGCAATCAGCTTGGGCAGCTGGTCCCGCGCCACGGTCCCAGTGATCGCGTTGACAAGAACGCTGGATCGCTTGACGTCCGACATGCCGACGCCCATGCGCCCCAGGAGTGCAAGGATGTTGCCCTGGATCATATCGATCTGTGTTCTGGCGGGTGCGACATCCGCCGCACGTGCCGTACCAAAGTCCAGGCCATTCTGCCGGGCGTACGACGCCAATGTCCCACCAGGAACGGAAATCATGATGTCGACGGTTCCGCCCTCAAAAGCAGCAAGGGCCTTAAGATCAGCCGCCGACAGCAGCGCTGTGACCTCGTCGTCCTCAGCGGCACGCTTCAAGTCAGTTTTGCCTGAATCAGTCACCTCCGTGGGCGTCTCAACACTCTTCAGGTGATCCAGTACTGCCTGCCGCGATTGCTCCTCCGTCGGCCATGTGATGGCGGTGCCAGCAAGAGCTGATGCCGGTAACGCACTACAGAGCAGACCCAGAATCAGAACGCACGCAAGCACTCTGCGGACTGTGTTCATCCTTCCTCCTTGTCGTTCTCGCTTGGATTGTCAACTCTGTAGCCGAGCTGAATGACATGTTTTCACCTGAGGCGCCTTCTGTGACCGCCATTGACTACATACAAGGGGCCGCCTTCCCCACAACACCCAACAAGTCAGGAATTCGGCCCACATAGCCATAGCATACAATCCGAAAGAATATGTCAAGCACCTCCCGAAAATGGACCCTGCCCCCGGGGTGAGCCGGGGGCAGGGGATGAACAGGTATGGACGGAGAAGGCTACGGCCAGTAGGTCAGGGAGATGGTCCTGGAGATGGGTTCCCAGGCAAGATCGAGGCCCAGGTTCTCAGCAACGGCGCGCAGGGGAAGGAAGGTACGGCCCTTGATGATCATGGGTGCGACGTCGAGAGTGATGGCCTTGCCACCCACGAGCGCGGTCGTGCTGCCGATCGTCAGGGCAACCGTTCGGCTGCCCAGCATGACGGTGGCGGTCTTTGTGGAAGCGTTCCACTCGACGGAGCCACCGAGCGTCTCGATGAGGGCACGGATGGGAAGCAGGGTACGTCCGTCCTTGATGAATGGAGCGGCATCCAGCGTGCGCGTCATGCCGTTCACCTCCATGTCCGTGCTGCCGATGGTGAGGACGACGTAGAGGGAGGAAGGAGCTGTCGTGGAAGAGCTGCGATAGGTCACGGTAAAGGTCTGGGAGGTAGTGTTGCCCGCCTTGTCCGTGGCTTGCACGAGGATGTCGTTGGCGCCCTTTGTCAGGGCCAACTTCTCACTGAAGGACCCGTCGAGGAACGGAACGACCGGCTCGCCGTTGATGGCGAGTGATGCAAGGCCGGACCCCGCGTCGATGGCGGAACCCGTAAGGGTGAACGTGGGAGTAGAAACAGAGGAAGGAGGATCCAACGTCAGGACCGGCGGCCTCGTGTCGACGACAAGGGTGATAGCCCGCTCTGTACGGTTCCCGACGCTGTCGACAGCTACGATGACCAGCTCATGCCGACCGTCCGGGAGGGCGAGTCTGATGCGGATTTCCCCGCCCGTGAAGGAGCCACCGACCCGCTGTCCGTTCTCAAAAACGCCGACGTCCGCAATCGACGTATCGTCGGTGATGATGAGGTGCAGGTCAAATGGGGAGCCGACTGCTGACTGCG
>JAPLGK010000006.1 GCA_026390195.1 Caldisericota bacterium | reverse complement strand
CGGCGCACCCACCGAGACAGCCATGAAGGAGCTCAAGCACAGAGTCGAGGACGCCGTCAGTGCTACCAAGGCAGCCGTGGCAGAAGGCATCATCATCGGCGGCGGTGCAGCTCTGGTGAAGGCAGGAAGGGGAATCGACGGGCTGAAGCTCACCGGCGACGAGAAGACCGGCGCCGAGATCATCCGCAAGTCACTTCGTGAGCCCCTCAAAATCATCGCAGACAACTCTGGCTATGAGGGCGTCATCGCGGTTCAGAAGGTTCTCGATGGCGACGACAATCTCGGGTTCAACTCCTTGGGCAACAAGTTCGAGGACCTCTTCAAGAGCGGCATTGTTGACCCGCTGAAGGTCACACGCCTCGCGCTGCTGAACGCAGAAAGCATCGCAAGCCTGCTCCTCTCGACGGCGGCTATCGTCACAACCGTTCCGAAGGCGGAGAGTTCAGCACCTGCTGCTCCGGCTTACCCTGACTACTAGAACTCTGCTTCGCTCGTCGTCTGTCAAAAGACCCCGGCCTTGTGGCCGGGGTCTTTTGCATAGCTCAGGACGCATGTCCCTCGACTCAAGTGCTGATCATCGCTCCCGGAATATGTGAAGATACCTTGAAAAATGGTGCAACTGTGCTACACATATGGTCAGGCTGAACGATAGCTAATTCTCTGTGGGGAGGAACAAAGAATGAAGAAGCTGCTAGCTGTGTTGCTGTCTTTCATGTTCGTCGCAGTTCTGTTCACGGGATGCAAGAAAGCCACGACAGGCGCCAAGTTTCACATCGGCGTCGTCACCGGCACAGTCTCCCAGTCTGAAGACGACCTTCGCGGCGCTGAACGCCTCGTGAAGGAGTACGGTGATGTGGCCGACGGTGGCATCATCACGACCCTGACCTATCCAGACAACTTCACGTCTGAGCAGGAAACGACGATCGCTCAGATCGTTGGTCTTGCCGACGACCCGCTTATGAAGGCCATTGTTGTCAACCAGGCAGTCCCGGGTACCGCCGAAGCCTTCAAGCGCGTGCGCGAGAAGAGATCAGATATTCTGCTGTTTGCCGGCGAAGCGCACGAAGACCCCAACGTCATTGAAGCGGCAGCCGACCAGGTTGTCAGCGCCGACAACGTCGCTCGTGGCTACCTCATCATCTGGGCTGCCAAGCAGATGGGCGCCAAGACGTTCGTTCACATCTCCTTCCCACGCCACATGAGCTACGAACTGCTGAGCCGCAGGCGCTACATCATGGAAGAAGCATGCAAGGACCTCGGCCTCAAGTTTGTCTTCGAGACTGCCCCCGATCCTACCAGCGATGTCGGTATGGCGGGCGCCCAGCAGTTCATGCTTGAGAAGACTCCCGCCTGGGTACAGAAGTACGGCAAGGACACCGCGTTCTTCTGCACCAACGACGGAGAGACGGAACCATTGCTCAAGCAGCTCATGAAATACGGCGGCCTGTTTGTCGAAGCTGATCTTCCGTCACCGTTGATGGGCTATCCAGGAGCACTCGGCATCGACCTCAAGGCTGAGCAAGGTGATTGGCCGGCGGTCCTCAAGAAGGTCGAACAGGCCGTCATCGATCAAGGCGGCTCAGGCCGTTTCGGCACCTGGGCTTTCTCCTATGGTTACACCACGACTGCCGGTCTCGGTGAGTACGCCAAGCGCTGCATCGAGGGGACAGCCAAGCTGCACAACAACGCAGATGTGTTTGACGCCTACGCCAAGTACACGCCCGGCGTAGTCTGGAACGGATCCAATTACAAGGACCTGAACAGCGGGACGACCTCGCCCAACCACATACTCGTGTACCAGGACACCTACGTCTTCGGCAGGGGCTACCTTGGAACGACGAAACAGGTTGTTCCGGAGAAGTACCTGACCTTCAGAGCTCCAGGAAGCTAAACCAGAAACGACCGTCAAGTGCCGGGGCTATGCGCCCCGGCACTGTTTTCCAGTTCAGAGCGCAACAGTACCAGCCAACAGGAAACTCATGATTCTTTGTGGCAGCGCGTAGTCATGGAAAGAGCGAAGGCGCCTGTCTGGAATATCTGGTTTTCTGTCGCCGTGCCGTCTCGCATCCGGCGCGTCAGGTATCGTTAATCCCTGCTCACCGTACCCGATGTGCGAACCTTATCCGGGCCGGTCTCCAGCAAACGACCGGCGGCAATCCGACGCAGCATCTCACGACGATCAACCTCTGAGAGGTGGTACAGATGACCGATCAACAGCCCTTGCTGCACATGGAGAGTATCACCAAAGAGTACTTCGGAAACAGGGTCCTGACCGATGTCTCCCTCGACGTCAACCGCGGCGAGGTCCTCGGCTTTGTCGGGGAAAACGGCGCCGGCAAGTCAACCCTGATGAACATTCTGTTCGGGATGAGCGTCATTGCCCAGACCGGAGGCTATGCCGGCAAGGTCTGCATCGACGGCAAGGAAGTCAGCTTTCAGAACCCGTTCGATGCACTCAAGGCAGGCATTGTCATGGTTCATCAGGAGTTTTCGTTGATCCCAGGGTTCACCGCCACCGAGAATATCCTTCTCAACGGTGAAATTCTGCATGACAACATCGTGACGAAGGTTTTTGGGCCCCGCTTGAAGACGCTGGACCTTCCCGAAATGCGTGCCGTCGCGGAGAAGTCCATTGAACTGCTGGGCGTCGAAATCAGCCCCGATACGCTGGTCGCCGAGATGCCGATCGGCCACAAGCAGTTCACCGAACTCGCACGCGAGATCCATCGCCCCGAGATGAAATTGCTCGTGCTCGATGAGCCGACGGCAGTCCTGACGGAGTCCGAGGCACAAGTCCTTCTGACTTCTCTCCGTAGACTGGCCGCCACTGGAATTGCCATTATCTTCATCACGCACCGCCTTCAGGAGATCTTCGACGTATGTGACAGGATCGTTATCCTGCGGGACGGACAAGTCGTGAAGGAGGTAGCCACCTGCGACATCGAGATCGGTCAGGTCGCCGAACTCATGGTGGGTCGCAGCGTCTCGGCCAAGTCGGCTGCGACGAGCGACTACAACGAGAACACAGAGACCATCATCTCCGTCGACCACCTGTGGGTCGACATGCCGGGCGAAACTGTCAAAGATGTGACGCTCGAGGTCCACAAGGGCGAGATCTTCGGCATCGGCGGCCTGGCGGGACAGGGCAAGCTGGGCATCCCGAACGGCGTCATGGGGTTGTACGCGGCGGGAGGAGCAGTCACTCTGCACGGCAAGCCAATTCACCTCAATGACCCTGCAGCAGCCTTGGCTGCCGGAATGGCCTTCGTATCCGAGGACCGTCGAGGCGTCGGCCTGCTGCTTGAAGAAGCTCTGGACTGGAACATCGCCTTCACAGCCATGCAGGCACAGAACAAGTTTCTCCGGCCTCTCCTGGGTGGACTCATCCAATGGCG
>JAPLGK010000140.1 GCA_026390195.1 Caldisericota bacterium | reverse complement strand
CGCCTACGCTGAGACCTCCGATCGCAAATCCCTGCGGTTCCATCTCCATGATGCGTTCGGTCGACTCCTCTCTCAGGTCGCCATAGAAGCCACCCTGCGTGATCCCGAACAGCAGTTGATGCGACTCACCCATCGCCTTCTTCGCCCGTCCGAACCAGGAGACAGTCCGCGCAAGGTCTCTTTCCGCGGCAACGCGCTCTGAGGGATACTGCGTACAGATGTCCAGAGGCATGACGACGTCGGCGTCCAGGTTCTTCTCTATGGCGATCACGCGTTCAGGCGTGAACATGTGTCTCGAGCCGTCAATGAAGGATTGAAACTCGATACCGTCGTCACTGCGTTTGCTGATACGTGATAGGCTCATGGCCTGGAAACCACCACTGTCGGTGAGGATACTCCGGTTCCAGTGCATGAACCGATGGAGGCCGCCCGCTTCGTGCACGACGTCGTCTCCTGGCTGAAGGTACAGGTGATAGGTGTTCGAGAGGATCATCTCGAACCCAATGTCCGCCACTTGTTCTGGAGTAAGCCCCTTGACGGTCGCCTGTGTGCCGACAGGCACGAAAACAGGCGTTCTCACGGTGCCATGCGCAGTCGTCAGGATACCAGTACGTTCGCGTCCCGTGGTGCTCTGACAGATCGTTTCGAATATGGCCATGTCAGTCGCCTAGAGGATCAGCATGGCATCGCCAAAGCTGAAGAAGCGGTACTGCTCCCGTATTGCCTCGCGGTACGCTGTCCACATCAGGTCCATCCCCATGAATGCTCCGACAAGCATCAGCAGGGTCGATTTTGGCAGGTGGAAGTTGGTGACAAGGTGGTCGAAAGCACAAAATGTATATGGAGGGAAGATGAAGATGCTCGTCTCTCCGCTGTCTGCTTTGACGGTCCCGTCCGGCTTGATGCACGACTCCAGTGTCCTGGCGACCGTCGTGCCGACGGCAGTCACGGTCGCGTGGTTTGCACGAGCTGCGTTGACGGCTTTCGCCGTTTCCTCAGGCAGTGTGAACCGCTCGGTATGCATGTGGTGATCCTCGACGCGCTCGACACGCACCGGCTGGAACGTTCCCAGTCCGACATCGAGCGTGACGTGCTGGATGTCAATGCCGAGGGCCCGTATCCTTGCCAGCAACTCAGGGGTGAAATGCAGGCCGGCCGTCGGAGCAGCGACGGAGCCCGGCTCGCGCGCATAGACTGTCTGATACGCCCCAGGATCGTCAGGGAACTGCTTGATATACGGGGGAATCTGTACCCGCGCCTTCGCCCTAAACTCGTCGCTGGCATATGGATCGTGGGAGAATTCGACCGTCGCATCACCATCGTCGTTGCGTTCCAGCAGCCACAGGCTCACGTCCGATGTAACGGTGCACGTCTCCCCAACGTGCAGGCGCTTCAGAGGGCGCACCAGCGCGATGAAGCGGGTCGGCGACTTCCGAGCCGTCAACAGCACATCGATGGCAGCACCGGTCGCATCTTTACGGCAGGTGAAGCTCGCCTCATTGACACGTGTATCGTTGACGACGATCACGTCCCGAGGGCGCAGATAGTCAGGCAGGTCACGAAATCGTTTGTGTTCAATCGTCCCGGCCGCCCGGCCGACGACCATGAGACGCGCGAGGTCGCGCTGTTCAAGAGGCGTCTGCGCGATCAGCCCCTGTGGCAGCTCGTAGTCGAAGTCCCCTATATTCACGCTCTGTACAACTCCTTCTCTCCACCCCGCTGTGCGCTCACGCCATGCATCGGTTTCCAGTTCGGCAGAGTGTATTATATGAACGCAGTCCCCGTTGCCAATAGAGCCGGGGCTCGCAGGCGTTCACATGGTGGGTACCGGAACGCCGGGTTGCGGCGGTCAATCCTTTCGCAGGAAACGCTGAGGGAGGCGGGCCCCGGGAGCTGCGCCGGCTGCTTCGATGATCCAACTCTGCGCAGTGAGCCTCTCATTCAGGACAACTGCGCCGGCATATACTTCAGCTCGCGCTCCCGGCTCAGTGAACGGGATGACATATCGCCCATGCACAACGCGACGGAGCAGGGCTTCTGCAACGTGGTCCTTGAGTCGATCGACACCCTCAAGAGTCGTAGCGGAGATCATGAATCCTGTCCCGATGAGGAGAACCTTTTCTCGCCTGGCCAGACCGACGGTATCGATCTTGTTGAAGATCAGCACCCGGGGAATGTCGGCGCAGCCAATGCGTGCCAGAACGGTGTCGACGACGTGAATACGCTCCTGCAAGTCTCGCACGCCCGCATCGACAATGTGCAGGAGGAGGTCCGCATCACGGGCTTCCTCGAGAGTCGAACGAAACGAATCCATCAGTGATTCCGGCAGGTCCCGGATGAAGCCGACGGTATCGATCAGCACAGCGGACTGGCGTCCAAAGTGAGCCGGCCTTGCCGCCGTGTCCAGCGTGGCAAAGAGCCTGTCCTCAGCTAGCAGCTCGGATCCCGCCAGCACATTGATCAGCGTGCTCTTGCCGGCATTCGTGTACCCTACCACAGCTATCTTCGCAATCGCTGATTCCTGCCGAGTGTGCGTTTTGATGGCATACCGCGTGTCGACTTCCTTCACCTCTTCACGGAGATCGTGGATCTCCGATCTCTTTGCTCTGCGGCGCTTCTGAAACAGGGTCTCGCCTGGCCCGCGCATGCCGATATAGCCTGCCTGCTGGTCATACCCAGCGTTCATCGCCCGCAGCTGCGTGAGCTCGAAGAGACGCTCGGCAATCCGGACGCGCTTCTTTGCTTCGGCCGTGTGAGCCTGCGAGGCAAATGTCTCCAGGATCAGTCTGGCTCGATCCATCACGGAGCTCTCGAGATGGTCGATCATATGGCGATACTGCGGAGGCGTAAGCTCGGAGTCGAAAATGACGAGATCTGCCCGCAGGGCCTGCAGCAGCTCATGCAGCTCTTCGACCTGCCCCTTGCCAAGCAGGAAACGCTGAGGGGTCCGCTGCACATAGGTTTTGGACTCGAGTACTTCCACTCCGAGGCCTTCGGCCAGCTGTCGCGTTTCTTCCGGGCGGTCAGGATCGACGATCTCGCCGATCCTGCGAACGCTTACAATAACGGCCGTTCGCGCGATGCCTTCGCCGCTCATGACCGCGGGGCCAGGTACTGCTGGATCAGTTCTTCCGAGTAGTTCACCGTAGAAACTGGATCGATGCCGTGTGCAACCAGAAGCCTCTCGCACTCCGACACAATGCCTACGCTGTAGGAGATGTGCGAATCCGAGCTCATCAGGATCGGGGCATGGTACTTGCCAAGGAGCTCCAGGACGCGCCCGTAGTGAGCAACGTTGACGTCTTTCCAGGTGTGAAGCGCCGATTGGTTCAGCTCGACAAGCACTCCCTTTGCTGCTGCGGCCGCAATCGACTCTTCGAGATCTACCGGATATGGAAAACGGGGGTCACCAATATGAGCCACGACCGTTATCCGGTTTTTCTCGATAGCCTTGATGAGGGCTCCCGTGTTCTCGGAAACCGACGATCCGCCATACCCCGTGGAGTTGTGGAACCCGGCAATAACGACGTCGAGCTCATGCAACAACTTCTCGGGCATGTCCAGGTCGCCCCAGAGATTGATGATGTTGGCCTCGACCCCTATGAGTACCTGGATCCCGGGCAAGTCGCGCAAGGTGTCTTGTCTGTTGAGATTCTTGAAGTAGTCCAACATGGGCCCGTCCGGGCGCGCAGGTCCATGGTCCGTGATGGCTAGATACTTCAGGTCACGTTCCTGCGCCGCTACAACCATTTCCTGAAGCGTGGAGAACGCATGTCCGGAGAAGACGGTATGGACGTGGAAGTCCCCAAGCATCCGTGGACTCATGCTCGCTTCCCTGCGTTGTCCCTGAGCAAGGATGAAACAATCATGCTCCCGAAGGAGACGAGCACCCACCCGATAAGCGCCGCCAGGAAACCGTGTACGTCAAAGCCCCGGACCAGCCATGCTGTCAGAGCCATGACCGCTGCGTCGATGACGAGCGTGAACAGTCCAAGACTCAGAATGCTCAGTGGAAGGCTTATGGCGAGCAGGATCGGGCGAATGAGAGCGTTCACGAACCCGAAGATGAGCGCCGCCCATAACGCTGTCCATAGCGAGGCAACCTCGAAGCCGGGGACCACCTGGCTGACGAGCAGAAAAACCGAAGCATTCAGCAACAGACGAATGATGAGGTCCATAGGGTCTCCTTTCGAAATCAGCGGTGCTTCAGAGGACGTTCGTGGCGTTTGTGAAACTCCCGCTTGCCAAAGCGATGAGCTTCGTCCCGAATCGCCATGAGCAACAGCAAAGCGCCGGAATCGTGTGAGAGCCGTACCGGTTCCGGTGTCCCTTCACGGTACAGCAGTTCTTCCTTCTTGGCGATGCCCACAACAGGCACATCCACACCAGCATCGTCGCGCACAGCACATATGGCTCCCAGTTGCGAAAGCCCACCGTCGATCAGCAGGAGACTCGCAGGATCACCGAAAGCGATGTCCCTCCATCTTGCGAAGCGCCGCGCAAGAGCCTCTGCAAGCATTGCCGGATCGTTCGGCGTATCCAGGGAGCGCATGTTGAACAGCCTGTACTGATCCCTCGCCGGTTTGCCAGCCACAAAAACCACCATGGAAACGGTAGCGTCCTTTCCTGAGATGTTCGATACGTCGTATCCCTCGATACGGACGGGCACGTGTTCAAGGTCCAAGACCGCCTTCAGAACTGACAGCTGGGCAGGGATGTCACTCGCACGCGTCGATGCAATCAGTTTCTGTTCCGCGTTCTCGGCTGCAAAGCGCAGGAGCCGCGAGGTCTCTGTCGAACGTGGCGACGCCAGGGAAATCGCAGGCCCTAGAGCCTCCCGCAGCCGCTCGCGCACAATTGTCGCTTCGGCGCCCACAGCGTCGACAGCTATCCGCGCCGGAGCAGCTACACGAAACCGGTGGTAGAAATCGATGATAAGATCCGCCCGCATGACTGCATCGAGAGCCTCCTTGCCTTCCAGGTCATAGATGAACTCTGTGGAAGCGATCAGCCTTCCCTCGCGAAGTGCTTGCCGGACAACGGCCACAAGATTCCCCTGTTGATGAAACGCGAAGACATCCATGTCTCGCGCCCGGGGTGCAAACACCGCGTACCGCTCAAATAGTCCCTTCATCGCAAGATAGGAGTCACGATGGCGCACGGCCCGCTCGTATTGCTGCGACCGAGACGCCTGGTCCATGGCGTTTTCAAGCTGCCTCAGCAACGAACGCATCTTGCCGTTCAGAAACTCCGAAAGGTTCTCTACTGCCTGGACATACTCAGCATGGGAACACCTGTTGCCACACGGAGCCAGACAGAGCCCCAGGTCAAAGTCGAGGCAGGGCTTGGTAGGCT